>CAINDQ010000097.1 GCA_903847465.1 uncultured Candidatus Peregrinibacteria bacterium | reverse complement strand
TTGTCGACAGGGTCAAAATCGATAGCCAGTCCGAGCCCATGAAGCTGTGGCTTGTTAGCCGTAGAAGTAAGATATTTAAATTTTAAATTGTTCATCCCGAGAGATTTACATCTTTCTTCCAGTTCTACCAACATACAAGCTAGAATAATATTTGGTTGAGTTAATTTTGTGCCAAAAACATTCAAAGGTTTTCTCATTAACCATCCACCTCTTGGAGGCCTGCCACACATTCTTTCCCAATAGGCTAAACCCTCTTTCCAACCCATCATTGGTACATATCTTTCGTCTTGAGAAATTTCTGGAGGAACCCCTCTCTTCAATGATTTAGAGGTCGCATCTCCTGAGTATTCTTTTGGTTCAAATTTATAATCTGTAACAGTTTTTCCGGCATAATATCCTGCATCAGAAGCATAATTGTCCTCGTTTTGAGCGAACGAACCCTTCTCAGATTCTCTTTTTGAATTTTCATCTTTAACAGAACCAAGGTAAGTTTCAAGAGTTTTAGCGTCACTAAAATTGCTTTCTTCAGCCGTAAGAATTCTAAATTTATCTCCAGTATGTGTTGCTACGTAACCACCTTTCTCGTCCAAAAAGCCAAGTCTGCCAGCATGTTTGCCAGAAAGGACGGAGCCTCTCGTCGCTTTGATGATTTGACCTCCGCGATCAACCAAGATTTCTTTAATATCCGGATCGAGTAGAAGATCTCCAAGTCCAATGAAGTTTTCATGAGATCGATCTTTCGAGTCCGCGCCCATTTTTGCATAATCAACTGTGTACCAATCTTTGTCGTAAGCGCTTGTGTAAGCTTTCAAACGGCGATAGGTTTCTTGTTTAAGATTCTGAACTTTGTCAGGGTCTTTTTCCTGTTCAGAGGTTGGTACAAGGAATCTAGAATTAAACCTAATGTCTTCAATGGTAGCTGAACGCAATTTAGTATAATCATCACTGACAGTTTTAGCGTCCAAAGCCGTTAATTTTTCCGCAACAACGCCATGTAGTTTTCCTGGAGGAGAAGCTTGAACATCAGGATTTTCAAAAGCATATCCAGTATCGGCTTGAGAAGGAACAAATGAAGGATCTCTTGTTCCGTGATGGTCACTTCCCATAAACACTCCAGTATATTTCTCTGCTATTTCGCGATGTGAAAGCTCAGGAGTCTCGTAAACATTTACTTTACCATCAGCGCTTTGCCAATGGTTGCCAGAAATTTTTGTAAGACCAAGGTTTTTAATGATTCTTCTGGCAGGACCTTCAGTGCCAGTTCCTGGTTTGAATGCCACATTTAATTGGCCACCGCGCCTTGCGAAGGCAATCAATGGTTCTGTGGAAAAAGAAGTAGAATCAAGACAAGAAATAGTTGTAATTTTGTTAGCCTCAGTTCCTTTTTCCAGAAGAATGTTATTCAAAGCAGATCCTCCGCGACTATGTCCCATAAAATTAATACTTGTCACTTCGCCACCAATAGTTCCACCAATACTAGCTAAAAGAGAGTTCAAATTTCCAGGTTTTTTAAGTTCATCATAACGATGACTCATTTCCTCTGACGACCCAGTTACATGAGCGCTACTTCCTTCTATTACAGCCAGTGCGGACATTTCTCCACGTTTTCCTTTTGCGATAAATTTATCTCTTAAGTTTTTTGAAGAAATAGCGTAATCAAGCGTATAAGTGTCTCCCGGCAAATATGCATCCAAAGTTCCATCCCAGGCTTTTGGGGCGTAAATAGCCACTCTATAACCAGTCCCTTTATCAACCACAATTTTTTTATCAAGGGCGATTTTAAATTCTGGAGATTCTGTCATGCCTTTAACTGGAGTAGCTGTCAGGGCTGCTAACAAAACATTGGAATTAGTGAGTTTTTCCTTAGGCTTTTCAGCTCCAGGGATTTTCGGTGAACCATTCGGTGTTTCGCCGGCTGTTTGAAAAACCAACCTTTTCTCAGCGAAAGAATGTGGCTGATTACTCAAATCTAATTTTAATAATTTTACTGACATCAAATATATGGCTTTTAAATCCAGAAATTATATCACAAATAGAATGTTTTCTCAAGGCTGACTTGGAGCTATAGACTCAAGGAATCAATATACCTCCTTCAGATAGCATTCGTTGCAGTATACTTTTGCGGTTGTTTCTGGCGGATAAGAAGTCATCATTTGCTTCCCACACTTGTCGCAATTTCGATTGAATAATTTGCGTGGATTTCGCTTCTCTATGCGCTCTTTGTGTCGTTGATCAGGGTGTTTTAGAGGGATTGGTAAATTCATTTTTTTGTAGAATGCCAACTCTTGTGGAATTATTCTGTAATTTTTCCCAGTCACTTCGCACGACAATATTTCTGAACAAACCGTGTCAGGAACTTCTTTTATTTCTTTTGGAATTTGAACTGTTTGTGGTTGAAATTCTTTTTGATCATCTTCTCTCCATTTCCAACCAAATTTTTCCGCTTCAGCTTTTGTTAATGGAAAATATTCTTGAGCAACGGTCTCATTGTAGGCAAAAGGGCTTATAGAGGTCGGAAAGAACTCGCCCCATTCGCCAGTTTTTTGCATATGTTCTACGACTTTTGGAATAAGTTTTTCGTATTCTTCTTGGGTATATTGCTTATTTAAAAGACAATATTTTTTGTTGTGCAAATTTGTACAACCAAAAACATACTGACAATTCACCAAGTAATCGGAATAGTAAGCCTCGTTTGTATGTCGGCAAAATAGCGAGAACAAAGTTTTTCGTGTTCCATACATTCCCAAGTAGTCATAGCAAAGTTCATTCTCCTCGGTGTAATTGTTGTCGTAACAGTCTTTTAGGTCTACGACTTGTGAACAGTATGAGCAATCTTCGCATCTGTCTGAGAAAAAAGACTCAAATGTGTTTTTGGAAGAAAAGACATGGCTACCGCTAACATTTTCAGAAGCTGTGGAAAGAATGGCCTGCCGAGGCACGTTATTTTTTATCTTTTCGAATTTTTCGATGACTGTTTCGTGGAATTTCGGATCGCATAAATTTATGTCTTTTTTAAATTTTTCGTAATCTGTTTTTGAATATTGTTCGTTGAAAATGCAGAATTTTTTGCCACGAAGTCCTGCGCATCCAATACATTCAGAACAGCTTTGTAGGTCGAAACAATAAAGCAGGAAGTCGGAATTATTGCAGTCCTGACAGTAAAAAGAGTTATAAAGTTTTCTGCAATCAATGCATTCGTAACATAATTCACACTCTCTTAAAACCAAAGTGTCGACACAGTTTTTTGAATAATAAGGTGACCCATAGTAACAATCTTCTGAATAAACTGGTCCAAAAATTAGATTACTATTCTTTACATCGCCAGTAAAATTACAATATTCACTATTCTCGCTATTGGCATTCAGAAGCGCAATTCTGGGTACTTCCTTTGATAATTCCGCAAATTGTTCAAAGAATGAACGACTAAAATTAAACTCTCTCCCGTATTCTGTCGCGTCCCAATTTGTCTGCCACCAAACATCCTGCGCATAAACTTTATAACTACTCTCTGGCGCATACATTGAAATGATTTCCTTGCCGCTACCGTTGCATTTGCGGCGATAAAGATGACGCTCATTTCGAAATGAAAAACGTCTGCGTTGTCTGCAGAGGGGACAAAGCGTTGGCTCCGGAATTGGAATAGATTTAGAGCCGATCATTAGAGGGATTTTTTTATAAAATTCGCGATCGCGATCTTGAATTTCAAACGGCGTATGACATTGTAAACACGTTTTCATAATCGATAATTTTAGTTGCTAGTCGAGAACTTTAGCATGATTGTTTGGTTTTGTAAACGCACGGAGTGATGACCACTTGATTATTCTTATCCATAAGCCTACAATAAGTGTGCATTTATATGCACAACATATGAATATTGAAGGGTTTTTTCAGAAATTAGGACTCGATGAAAAGGAGACGAAAGTGTTAACAATTGTGATCAGAATTGGTTCACAACCTGCATCCATTATTGCCAAAAATGCCAAGCTAGATCGCACAACAACTTATCGTCTTCTCAAGCAACTTTGTGATCGCAAAATTCTCGCCCATTCCAAAAAAAATGGCATCACTGTTTTTTATCTGAAAAAAGTTTCCGACATTGAAAATTATCTCAACGATCAGAAGAAAAAAATAAACGAACTAAGTCAGGAATACAAAGAACTTGCTCCAGAATTATTGGCTTTGCAAGGCAGTGTTCAGGAAATTCCAAAAATTCAGATTTACGAAGGCCATTCTCAACTCGAAACTTTTTATACGGATATTGTAAATCGTGCAGTAGAACAAAAATTACTTCTTATTCGTATTTTGGGTTCAAATACTTTTAGTCAGAAACTAGAGCGCAAAGAGCTCGGGGACATCATCGAAAATTTCAAAAAAAACATGGCCGAGAAAAAAATTGAAGCTGACATTCTGATTGCCCAAGGAAATCTTACGAGAGAATGGATCTCAGAACTGCATAGCTTAAAAGATATTGAAAAGCTTCCAGCTGCCGGTGGCGCAACCAATGTAATCCTTGTAGGGGATACCGTTTTTATGGTTTCTTTTCGCGATTTTCCAGTGGGAATGCGCATAGATCACCCAGATATTGCCCAGACAATGCACTTCTTGTTCGATATGTGCAGAAAATAGCTAGACTTGCACGTGGCTTTTGTCTATATTTGACACGCTTAAAAGGTGTTTTAGGCAACCGCGGAGAGGTACCCAAGTGGTTGAAGGGGCGGGATTGCTAATCCTGTAGGTCGGATTTATCCGGCGCGAGGGTTCAAAGCCCTCCCTCTCCGCCAGAATAATGGCGAGAAATGAAATTGTTACTCTTGCATTTCCAAAAATCTCATGTAGTCTTTTTGCGGTAAAAATTATTCCTTCACATATACAAAAACTAACATTTAACACCTCCGAAATATGAGTTTTTTATTTCCAAAACAGCCTGCATTCTTTGAGTATTTCAAGGATCTTAGCGTTTGTTTAAAAGATCTAGCTGCTCTTTTTAGTGATTTCGCTAGGGACTTTAATGACTTCGAAAATTATCGCAATAAAGCTAAAGAAATCGAGCACAAAGCAGACACACTTACTCACGAAATTAATCAAAAATTAAAC
This sequence comes from uncultured Candidatus Peregrinibacteria bacterium, assembly GCA_903847465.1. Taxonomy (GTDB): domain Bacteria; phylum Patescibacteriota; class Gracilibacteria; order UBA1369; family LOWO2-01-FULL-3; genus CAINDQ01. The sequence continues at coordinate 20,601 of CAINDQ010000097.1, read as the reverse complement.
GAAACATTTATCACTCCTTTTGATCGCGAAGACCTGCATATGTTGGCGCATGAAACCGATGATATTCTTGACCTTATTGAAGCGGTTATCAGTAATGTGTATATATATGGAATCACTGAACGCAATGATTCTGTTGAGGATTTTGCAAAATTAATCAAACAAGCTTCATTAGACTTTGAAAAATTGATCCACAAATGTTTTCTTGGAAAGAAAGATGCGCACACCATGAATGACTTAGTTGTTCAAATCCATCATTTGGAGGATGAGGGCGACATGGTATTTCAAAAGGCCATTAAAGACCTATTCTTCAAGGAAAAAGATCCTGTTCAGATTATCAAATGGAAGGAGCTTTTGGAAAATCTAGAAGAGGTTATGGATAAATTCCAAAGAGTTTCTAACATCGTCGAAAACATTACTATTAAATCAAGCTAATCAATATGGATCTAAATTTATTATTCATTATTTTTATTATATTTGTTGCGTTGTGTTTTGATTTTACGAATGGTATTCACGACTCAGCAAATTCAGTAGCGACAATCGTTTCTACAAGAGTCCTTTCTCCAAAAAAAGCCGTTGTTTGGGCCGCATTTTTCAATTTTATAGCTTTCTTGGTGTTTGGAACTGCTGTGGCAAAAACTATTGGCAACGGCATGATCGACGTATCAATTGTTGATCCAACAGTGATTCTAGGAGGCCTTATGGGCGCTATTGGCTGGAATCTAACAACTTGGTACTTTGGGTTACCTACCAGCTCTTCCCACGCCTTGATTGGCGGATATGCAGGAGCGGCGATTGCCAAGGTAGGGTTTAGCGCACTTATTTTGAGTGGTTGGACAAAAACTTTAATCTTTATAGTTTTGGCGCCAGTGATTGGAATGGTCTTGGGCGTAATTTTGATCACAGTTATTACGTGGATTGTGCGCAACAAATCGCTATCTACTGTAAATACATGGTCTAGGCGTTTACAGCTTCTTTCTGCCGCTTTATACAGTCTTGGTCATGGTGGAAATGATGCGCAGAAAACCATGGGTATCATCGTTAGTTTATTGTTCTCTGCCGGATTGGTTCAGAATTTTGATATCCCGTTATGGGTAGTGTTGAGTGCGCACAGTGCAATTGCTTTAGGAACAATGCTTGGAGGTTGGAAAATTGTAAAAACAATGGGTCAAAAAATTGTAAAACTAAGACCAATCGACGGATTTGCTGCAGAAACAGCCAGTGCTGCCAGCATTTTCTTGGCTACATATTTGGGAATCCCCGTAAGTACAACGCACGTTATTACCGGTGCGATTTCTGGGGTTGGCGCAGCAAAAAGATTCTCTGCGGTGAAATGGGGAGTTACTTTGAGAATAGTCTGGGCTTGGTTTCTAACAATCCCTGCAGCCGGATTAATCGCTACATTAAGCTATTATTTATTGCACGTTATTGTGAAGTAGGCCAATGCCTACTTCTTTAGATTCTCGAGGTACTTTATTGCCGCTTCTTTTTGAGTATCTATTTTCTTCTCCATGTCAGCTTCTTTCATTTCCACAATAACATCAGGAGTAAGGCCTACTTTGTTTACAGTTCTACCAGCAGGCGTAAACCATTTTGCAATAGTCATGCGAATTGATGAGCCATCTTTAAACGTCTCAACTTCCTGCACGGTTCCTTTGCCATAAGTCTTTGTTCCCATCACAATTCCTCGTTTCAAATCCTGTACAGCACCAGCCAATATTTCTGAAGCAGAAGCGCTTCCTTCATTCACCAAAACTACCAAAGGAACGTCAGGAATCTTTGGAGAACCATTGGTGTAAAGCATTTCATTTTTATCATTTCTTTGGCGAACTTCAACGGCCTTGGATTTTGTCGGTAACAAATATGACAAAAGATCCACGGCAATATCCAAATATCCACCACCATTGTATCTCAAGTCGATGATAAGACCTTTTGGAGGATTCAAAATTAGATCTGAAATAGCTTTGTTGAATTCGGTGTCAGTTCTATCGCTGAATTGATTTACGCTCAAATAAACGATGCCATTCTTTAGTTTTTCAACAGTAACGCTGTCAATATTAATGCTGTCTCTGACAATCGATACGTCAAAAGGATCCTCAACGCCCTTTCTCAAAATTGTAAGTTTTACAGTTGTGCCTTTATCGCCACGAATACTCATAATTGATTCGAAAAGAGTCATATCTGAGGCCAATTTGTCGTCTATTTTGAAAATAACATCAGCGGGCAAGAGTCCAGATTTTGCCGCCGGACTATTCCTAAGAGGCGAAACAATGACTAAAGTTTTATTTTCAACACTCAACTCTGCTCCGATCCCTTCCAATTTTCCATTCAAACTTTCGCTAAATTGTTTGCTTTCAATCGGATCCATAAAAACCGTATACGCATCATCCAAAGATCCGACCATTCCCTTGATAGCTCCATAAGTCATCTTTTCTTTATTCACAACACCTTCCTCTACATAATTTTTTTCGACTTCAGCCCACACAGTCCAAAACAAATCCAAATCTACACTTCCACTAAGTTTTTTTAGCTCGTTATCTCCATTTTCAGAAGTAGTTTTTTCGTCATCAGTAGGCGCTGTTCCGGCCTGCAATAAGCCATAAGAAGTAGCCTGCCATCCCAAAACAAAACTAATAATAATTGTTAAAGGATACAGGAAGTAATGATGTCTTTTCCCTGGATAATATTGATACATATGGAATGAGTTTATGTTTTAAATGATTTTTTGAATGTGTTGAACGTTTAAGGCTTTTTTAGTTTTGTCATCAATCTCTATTAGACAGCCATTAAAGACCATTTTTCCGTCTGCTTCAGGCTCGTGCTTTACAGGCATTTGAGTCAGGAAAGATTTTATAATAATTTCTTTTTTTACGCCAATAACAGAATCAAGTGATCCAGTCATTCCTACGTCAGCCATCAATGCCGTTCCGTTGTCCAGAATTCTTGCGTCGGCTGTAGGAACATGAGTATGTGTGCCTATCACAGCGGAAACTCGACCATCTGTATAAAATCCCATCGCGTATTTTTCAGAAGTTGCTTCGGCATGCATATCGATAATTATTGCACTTACTCTTTCGCCACCGGTCTCTCTCAAAATCTGATCAATAGCCCTAAAAGGACAATCATAATGTTTTTTCATAAACACTCGCCCAATTAAATTCACCACCAAAACTCTATTCATCATTTTGTCTTCGATGACCTGATAGCCTTTTCCAGGAACGTTTTCTCGTGGAAAATTTGCAGGACGAATCACTGGGAATTTTGAATCACCAAGGTTCATCATGCCAACTTTATTTCCCCACGCATGATCTCCAGAAGTAAAAAAATCTATTCCAGCCTTCTTCATTTCATCAATTGCATCAGGCGCAAATCCATTTCCATGACTCAGATTTTCTGCATTGGCAATAACCAAATCAGGCTTATGCTCGCTGATAACGCCTGGCAAAATTTTCTTGATTGTTTCACGTCCCGGTTTAGCTACGATGTCGCCGATAAATAGAATTTTCATATTATAATTTTTTTAATGGAGCAACGCTGAGCGCTAGCTTCTTGACCCCTATCTTACTATCTTCAAAGGCAACTGTCACGACTCCACCTTGAACATCCACAACGATTCCCTTTCCAAAAATTCCATGATGCACTCGATCGCCAGTTCCAAGCTCAATATCCAAACCTCTTTCCATTTCAACAGGAACAGGTCTTTCGATAATATCCGCAACAAACATTTTTTGTCTCGCTTTGCTTGTTCCAAAATTAGTTTCAACCAAAGTCACATCAATATCGTCCAGAAACTGCGAAGGTGCATTTGCCCTAAATTCACCATAGAGCATTCTCTCTCTAGCATGGAGCAAATACAGCCTATCCATCGCTCTCGTCATAGCTACATAAAGCAAACGACGCTCCTCTTCCAGCTCTGTTCTATCAAGTAAACTCCTGCTGTGTGGGAAAATTCCTTCCTCCAATCCTGCAATAAAAACGTAAGGAAATTCCAAACCCTTTGCGCTATGTACTGTCATGAAAGTCACTGCATTTTCGGTGTCATCAAGAGTGTCCAAATCCGAAATCAAACTTACTTCCTCCAAGAAAATACTTAGGGAAATTCCCGCATCCAGTTTGTCATATTTATGTGCCACCGAAATCAACTCTTGGATATTTTCCAATCTTGCTTCGCCCTCCACACTCCCATCATCCAGCATTTTTTTGTATCCAGATTTGTCCAAAACATGCTTGATCATTCCAGAAGCCGTTGTCTGAGAATTCAGCTCTTGCAGGCTCTTTATTAGTTTTATAAATTTTTCGATAAGTTCGGCTTTTGGCTTATTTATAGTGGTAATCTCACTAGCCAGAAGCATCGCGTTGAAAATAGAAAGACTATTTTTTGCTGCAAATTTTTGAATTTCTTCCAAAGTTTTTGAACCAATTTTTCGAGATGGACTATTGATAATTCTTAGCAAACCCACGGAGTCGTTAGGGTTTTGAATCAGCCTTAGATAAGCCAAAATATCCTTAATTTCTTTTCTGTCATAAAACTTTGTGCCACCAACTATTTTGTATGGAATTCCATATCGCATAAAGACTTCTTCCAGGACACGTGACTGTGCATTTGTACGATAGAGCACTACCATTTCATTGTAATTTGGGCATTCACTGCCAGTCACAAGATTGCTAACTTCTTGAGCAATAAGCTCTCCTTCGTGTCTCTCGTTATCCGCCAACCAGTGTTTGATAATTTCGCCACCCGTTTTTTCTGTCCAAAGTTTCTTCTCTTTTCTTTGTGAATTTTTTTCGATGATGTTATGAGCAGCATCGAGAATTGTTTGAGTGGACCTGTAGTTTTGCTCAAGAATAACCACTTTTAACTCAGGATAATCTTTTTCGAAATCTAAAATATTTTGGATTGTAGCTCCGCGCCAACTATAAATACTCTGATCTTCATCGCCGATCACGCAGATGTTTCGATATTTTTTCGCCAATAAATTTATCAGAATATACTGAGTTTTATTTGTATCCTGATACTCATCTACTGAAATAAATTTAAATTTTTCTTGATATTGATCGAGAATTTCTGGGAACGTTTGAAATAGTTCGACAGTTTTTGTCAGAATATCGTCGAAATCCAAAGCATTGTTTTTCTTCAACGCCGCATTATATCTTGGATAAATTTCCGCCACTTTTTCAGAGAAATAATCATGGGCATATTGACGATATGTTTCTGGAGAAATTAGCTGGCTTTTCGCATTGGAAATATGGCTCAAAACGGCTTTAGGATTGGTTTTTTTAGGATCCATCATTAGCTCTTCCATAATTCTTTTTACGAGGATTTGTTGATCGGAAGCATCGTAAATAGCAAAGGAATTTTCGTAATCCAATAAGTGTAAATGTTTTCTCAGAATCCTCATGCATACCGAGTGAAAAGTTCCAACGGTAGGCAAACTTGGATCTTCATATCCAGGACGATTTTCATAAATTTGATTGCGATCTTTCCTTAACAATTTAACAATTCTTTTTTTCATTTCATTTGCCGCCTTATTCGTAAAAGTAACCGCCAAAATATTCCACGGACTTATTCCTTTCTCTTGAATCAGATAAGCAATTCGATGAGTCAGTGCACGCGTTTTTCCACTACCTGCGCCAGCGATCACCAAAAGCGGTCCGGAAAAACAGGTTACCGCTTCCATCTGGGCATTATTCAAATTGTCCAAAAGATTGCTCATATCAAAATACTTTTTGGACCTCGATTATATAAGAAAAACGCCAAAGAAAGAAGGCTATTATCTTTGGACTGCGACCTTTGTTCCAATATCGGCAAAGGCAAAGACAAATTCGGCGTCTTCCGGCAAAACTCTGATGCAACCATGGCTTACCGGTCTGCCAATATGGCTTCTAGCTTCTGTCCAGAATAAATCGCCGCCTTTGCGACTTAAGCTAGGCAAGGCATGAATACCATAACCGCCATTCCTAAACATCATGAATTTCGGCATTACATAATGTGGGGCTGCACTACCAATTCTAACTTCTTGTTTTAAGCTAATTTTATACTCACCAACAGGAGTTGGAGTTTTTGTAGCACCAGTGCTTACCGTAAATGATTTCACCAATTTGCCATCCAATGTAACCACCATTTTTTGTTCTGAAAGGTCTACTGAAATTAATTTTTCGCCATCAGGATTAAGGCTCAAAACAGAGCCACTTTCTCCTGAAAACATCAATTGTTCACGTAATGTTGTTGGATTGCTACCTGTGTCCCCAACCATTGTATCAAAAGAAAAATTCGAGCTATCAATCCATGTAATTCCTTCAACTACTGGAGTCATAAATTCTCTGTAAACATCAGCATCACGACCTGCTTTTGCCCAGAAAGTGAATGAAGCGGTATATCCTGGATCGATCCTCATTTGGTCCATGCCAACTCTATTTGAACCTATCCAATTATTGTCATCTTTTTTAATTTCTGGAGAATAAAAAATACTGGCATGATCACGTTCCATGTCAGTTCCAAGATTTACGACTGGTCCACTTGTGCAACCACTATCTCCTGAAAACCAAGGAGTGTTTCCATCATTTCTCATAAATACTTTCACTCTGAAAATTTCACCAGCATCAACTTGTAATTTTTTTCTTACTTCCACTACTGCGGCGTTGTATTCTGTTTTTTCAGGAGCCGTATAGTCGCAAGAAACTTGAGGAACTGGCGTACTTGCCAATGAAATTTTTTGGCTTAATGCAGCCACGGTTTTGCGCAGATTAGAATCGATTACGGAAGCTTTTGCATCCGTGAAATGAGTAGCAACTAGAGCATTAACAATAACAACTCCGATTGTCAAAATTGCTAAAGTCATTAACGTAAAAGTTCTTTTGTGCATATGTTTTTATTTATTTTAGTATTTATAATACGTTTCTCAATACATTATTATACAACAAAACGGTCGACAGGGCAACCCAGTCTTTTCTTTAATTAACTAAACTTTTCACTCTACTTCAAAAGTTTCGTCACTTCCTTTTTGAAAGTTTCCAAATCTTTGAACTGTCTATATACAGAAGCAAACCTTATATAGGCGACTTCATCGAGCTGTTTCAAAGCCTCCATAATTCCTTCTCCAATGTTTTTACTTGGAACTTCTGGACCAATATTTGCCCATTTTTCTTCGAGGTCATTTACCACTTTCATCACTTGATCTTGAGTGATTTTTCTCTTCTGGCAGGCCTTCCAGATGCCTTTTTCCACCTTGTCTCTGTCGTAACTTTCACGCGTTCCATCTTTTTTTACCACGATAAAAGTTGTAACTTCTGTCCTCTCAAAAGTTGTAAATCGATGATTGCAATGTTCGCATTCGCGGCGTCTTCTGACGGCTTTGTGCCCTTCTGTTTCGCGAGAATCGAGTACGTGAGTGCTGTTGTGTTTACATTTAGGACAAACCATATATAAAGAGTTATTTTTTCTTCATTATAAACTTTTCGTATTTTTGAATCAAAAAAGAATCAGTCATGCCGGCGATATAGTCTTTGATTGCTATTACAAGGTCTTTGTTTGTCGAAAGATGTCCATGTTTTGGTAAATGTGCAGGATGTTTTAAATAAAAATCAAAAAGTTTTTTGATCATTTTTTCTCCTCTAGAAATGAACTTCATGATTTTTGGATTCATGTAAAAGTTTTTGTAGAGAAATTTTCGCACTTCTTTTGTTTTCAATTTCATTGCCGGACTGAAATGTACAAGCATTTTTTTCTTGCCGATGTTTTTGTCTGTCTGAAGGCATAAATCCGTGATCATCAATGACATCATCGAGCTCACTATTCTTGGAATCAATGCTTCTTTTGAAAATTTAATATCGTGTTTTTTTGCCACTTCTTTATATGCCAATTTCCATAATCCAAATTTTTCCAACTCAGAAATAGTGATAAATCCACTTCGTAATCCATCATCAATATCATGATTTGTGTAGGCAATTTCATCCGCAATATTCACAACCTGTGCCTCCAAATGCGGAAATATTTCGAATTTTTTTCCGGCTTGATCAAAAGCCGTTTGATGCTTTACCAAGCCATCTATGGTTTCTGCAGAAAGATTTAACCCGTCAAATTGTGGATAAGATTTTTCCAATTTCTCCACAATCAATCTACTTTGCTCATTATGCTCGAAATGCATTTTATATTTCTTCATCATCTCGTTCAAAGCATTTTCTCCTCCATGTCCAAAAGGCGGATGTCCTAGATCGTGCGCAAGAGCGATCGCTTCGCAAAGGTCTTCGTTTAGTCCAAGTCGTCTAGCAATATCGCGGCTTATTTGAGCCACTTCTAGTGTATGAGTCAAACGGGTGCGATAGTGATCTCCACTACCCGCTATAAACACTTGAGTTTTTTTATCGAGTCTGCGAAAAGCTTTGCAGTGAATAATTCTTTCCTTGTCTTTCTGAAAACACATTCGACTTTTTTCTTCTTTTTCGAAAAACTTGCGCCCTTTGCTTTTGCCACTTTTTACAGCATATGGAGCGAGCATTTGCGCTTCTCTTTTTTCCAGATTATCTTTGCTTAGGATCATATAAGATAGTTGAATTTGAAGCGAGATTATGATATACTATATCAAGAAATAAAACAAAAACTATGGCTGACGGAGATCAAAATACAACACCAGTACAAAGAGAAACAAACCTTGCGCCTTCCGCATTGTTCGTTAAACAAAACATTTTGGATAAATTTTATCCGATCTTGAGAGAAGAAGGATTGGTTATGGAAGCCAACGAAATTATCGAAGGAGGCGGAACTGATAATGAAACTAGAACTGTTGAGTTTAGAATAAAATGTCGCGCTCTTGCTCAAAAAGAAATCGAGCAAGTTAGAGTTGAAGGAGGCGATCCAGAGGCTGCCAAGAAAAAAGAAAACGCTTGGACCAATTTCTCAGCTGCGCTTGTTTCAAATGTAAAACCTACGAATAAGCCAGAGGGAGAAGATGCTCAAGTGGCGTAAGATCTCTATAGAAATACTCAAAAATATGTTAGCCTTATGACACTCAATAAGGTTATTTTTTTATGGGAATTCCGGAGTATATAAAGGAATATTTGGAATATTGTGAGATTGCGCAAAATAAATCTCCGAAGACTATTGAAAATTACAAACATTACTTGAAACGTTTTGAGGAATTTTTGAGTGAGAATATGAAACCGAAAGATTTGGATTTAAGAAAAGTTCAGAATTATAGAATGTTTTTGAATCGTATGGTTGACGATAAAGGAAAAAAACTTTCTATCAAAACTCAAAATTATCATTTGATTGCATTGCGCGCTTTCCTCAAGTACTTAACGAAAAACGACGTTCGCACTTTGGCGCCGGAAAAGATTGAACTCAGTAAAATTCCGGAAAGAACTGTGGAGTTTTTGACGCACGAAGAATTGGAAAGACTTTTTCTAGCAGTTGATCAAACCAAAAAATCAGGCAAAAGAGATACCGCAATTTTAGAAACTTTATATTCTACAGGCCTTCGTGTAAGCGAACTTCGTTCCTTAAATCGTGAGCAAGTAGATCTGAAAAGACGTGAGTTTATGGTTCGTGGAAAAGGTCGCAAACCACGCATTGTTTTCCTTTCCAAAAAAGCTGCGGAAATAGTAGAGAGTTATTTAAAAACTCGAAATGATAATTTCAAAGCTTTATTTATAAATAGTGGTAAGGGGCAAAAGCCAGATATCCTCGACGAAGAAAAACGCCGTCTAACAACTGTGAGTATTGAAAATGTCGTGCGCAAATATGCGCTTAAAGCAGGCATAATCAAGAAAGTTTCTCCTCACACACTTCGTCACAGTTACGCTACCGAACTTCTCGCCAACGGTGCAGATATTCGCTCAGTTCAAGAAATGCTTGGTCACAGTAGTATCACGACTACTCAAATTTACACCCACGTGACGAACAAAGGTCTCAAGGAAATTCACGACAAGTATCATCGTTAATTATTTCGCCACGAAGCTCGTTGCGCCGAGCCACGCCAGATTAAAAATGGATCTGTTGGTTTCGACATTCGTTTTGCTCTCAATGATCACGCCGATCATTTCGTCTTTATCCATGGAAATCATAGCAACCTTGTCTCCATAGATATATTGCAGATTTTTGAATATAAAATAGGTCGGATTCACCGCGAAAATTTCCAAAACTCCGGCATCAAGCCTTGCTTTCATGTTTTTAGGGATAAAATCTTTGTGAAAGTCATCGTTTGGGCAAAGTAAGCGGTGTTTTTTCTTTAATTTAAGAGCTTTTTCGCCATATTCATACATGTAATCTTTTAGCATTTCTTCGGCCACTTGAAAGTTTGTATAGCCCAAAACCTCCCCTTCACTCTCCAAAATATCGTTAAAAATAGTCTGCACACCTTCTTCTCCCTCAAAAAATTGAATTTTCGGCTTGAAAGAGTCTGCGTTCTGTAGGTCAATTAGCTCAGGAATAAGCGTTTTGGCGGTGTTATAGGTGTTTTCGATCTGATTTAGGATCACCTTCGGGTTTACCGGATAATAGAATTTGATGCCAGCTTTTTTGGATACACGTACGTACCCCTTCTTTTGGAGATTTTCCAGGGTGTTGTAGGTCGTTACTCGATGAGCCTGGGCCTTCCTTGCGATGGTGCTGGCAAAACCACCGCCTGTCTCAAGCAGCGCAATATACGCTTTTACTTCTTCCGAAGTGAACCCCAATTTTTCCAAGTCGTTTGTGACCATGTGTAAACTGCTGTAGATGACCGTCTACAGAAATTATATAGATAAAAACAACGAAGTAAAGCCAAAAAGATGGAAAGGGTGTGTTTAGCTGTTTGCAATCCATTGGAATCAGTTTACAATGCAAGACCAATAACAAAATACCATGAAATGTACAGAATGCGGTCTAGATTTCAATTACTTTGTTGGAGAAAAAGAAGCCTACGATAGGTTCGGCTATACGGCTCCTGAAAATTGTCAGAATTGTCGCCAGCTTCGCCGTCTAGCTTTTCGAAATGAAAAGAGCCTTTACCACAATAAAAGCTATCTTTCGGGTAAACAGATTATTGCTCTTTACCCAAAAGAAAGTCCTTTTAGAATAATCGACCAAGATGAATGGTGGGATGATAAATTCGACGTTTCTATTTATGGCCGCGATTTTGATTTTAGTCGTCCATTCTTTGAACAATTTGCGGAATTACAAAAAGAGGTTCCTCGCTGGGATAGAGTGTTTTTAAAATGCGAAAATTCTGATTTTACAAATAATTGTGCGGAAGTTAACAACAGTTACCTTTCTTTTTCTTCTCACAGTGGCGAAAATTTATATTATTGCGTCAGAGTTTATCGTTCTAATGATTGTGTGGATTGTATGAATGTGAAAAATGGGCACTATTCAAATAACTGCGTTGATTGCACTGACATATACAATCTGCATTTTTCTCAATTGTCAGAGAACTGTTCAGATTCATATTTTTTGCTAGACTGTAAAGCTTGTAAAGACTGTATTCTCTGCGCAAATTTGAGGAATAAGAACTATATGATTTTGAATCAACAATACAGCAAAGATGAATATGAAAAGTTGAAAGAAATTTTTATTAAACAATTTGTTTCCAATCCAAAAAGTTTTGTCGACAAATTTGCAGAATTCAAAAAAGATAAAATCAGAAGATGCCTTCAGAATAATAACTGTGAAAATGTAGAAGGTAATTTCATCAATGGATCGAAAAATATTTTTAATGGATTCTTTGTTACTTCATGCCAAGATTCTATAAATATTTACAACTGTGACGAGACAAAGAATTCCTACGACACTTCTCATAACGATCAATCTGAGCTTTCTCTGGAATGCGACACTAATTTAGGGCTTTATGAATGCTGTTTTTGCACATACGTGGTAAATACAAAATTCAGTAAATATTGCGATCAGTGTTTTTATTTAAAGAATTGTTTTGGATGTATAGGTCTAAAAAGAGGGGAATATATGATTCTCAATAAACAATATAGTGAAGAAGAATACGAAGAACTAATTACAAAAATAAATGAACACATGAAGCGCACAGGTGAATACGGAAAACCTTTCCCTGCAAATTTAACAAGCTTTTTGTATAACGATACCATGGCTCAGGATAGCGCTCCGTTAACAAAGGAAGAGGCCATTTCTAAAGGATTTTCTTGGCACGAAGAAGAGAAAGAAGCTAACTATTACGCAAAGGAATACAAAATTCCAGAGAGCGAAGAAGAAATGGATAAATCAATTTGCGACAAAATTTTAATGTGCGAAGTTAGCGGAAAAAATTACAAAATCATTCCTCAAGAATTTGAATTTTACAAAAAACTTCGTCTTCCGCTACCACGCCTTTGTCCTGATCAGCGCTATAAAGAGCTCCTGAAATTACAAACTCCAAGGAAACTCTTAAACACAAAATGTTCAATTTGCGGCAAAGGAATTCAGACCACCTATCCAGAGGAATTTGGCTACACAATCAGCTGTGAGGAATGCTATCTAAAAACAGTTTATTAATTGGCTGTTTGGCTGGTATAATACCCCCGTCTTAACATTTTCATATGATTACTGTAGATAATGTTACCAAGAAATACGGCCAGAAAATTGTGCTGGATGATGTTTCTTTCAAAGTTGACGGCGGCGAATTTGTCTCTATTGTTGGAGCTTCCGGCGCTGGCAAAACAACGCTTATTCATGCCATGATCTGTGCTACGGATATCGATAGTGGCAAAATAAAAGTAGATGAATATGAAGTGAATAAACTTGGACCAAAAAACATTCAAGAATATCGAAGGAAGTTCGGAATGGTATTTCAGGACTTCAAACTTTTGCCAAATCAAACGGTTTATGAAAATGTGGCTTTTGCGCTTGAAGTTTGTGGATATGACAAAGATTTTATCAAAAAAAGAGTTGCTGATGTTTTAAAAATAGTAGGTTTGGATGAACAAAAAAATCATTTTCCAAAACAATTATCAGGTGGAGAGAAACAAAGAACTGCAATCGCTAGAGCTCTAGTGCATGCGCCAAAATTGCTATTCGCGGACGAGCCAGCAGGAAATCTTGATCCGGATAATGCCATCGCATTGGCAAAATTATTGCTAAAAATAAATCAAAGCGGCACGACGATTATTCTCGCAACTCACAACAAAGACATCGTGAATACCATCAAAAAACGTGTTATTACCATCGAAAACGGCAAAATAATTTCCGATAAAAAAGAATCGGGCTACAGATAATTTCTAACTTTCTATATATGGCTACATACAAACAGTCAGGAGTTGATATTGATTTAGGGGACAGATGTTCAGAGATCGCCTATAACGCCGCAAAAGGCACTTTCCCAAGTAGGAAGGGAATGATTGCTCAACCAGTTGTGGATGAAGGTGGCTTTACTGGGATGATGGACATGGGTGATTTTTATTTAGTGCAGAATGATGATGGTGTCGGTACAAAAATGGCGGTCGCAGAAAAGATAAAAAAATTCGATACTTTGGGTTATGATCTTGTGGCCATGGTAGCCGATGACGCCGCTTGTGTTGGTGCTGAATGCATTTCCGTAAGCAACACAATTGATGTGAACAAACTCGATGAGAAAATTGTGACAGAGCTAATGAGTGGCTTACAGAAGGCCGCTTCTGAACATAACATTATCGTTCCAGGTGGCGAAATTGCGGAACTTGGAGACGCTTTGAATGGCTGGGTTTGGAATGCAACAGCGGTTGGAGTTGTAGAAAAACATAAGGTAATTCGTGGTGCAAATATCGTTCCTGGAGACAAGATTATTGGTTTTGATTCAAACGGATTTAGGTCTAACGGAATGTCTCTTACACGCTTTGTTTTGAAGGAGAAATTTGGCGAGAATTGGGCTTTTGAAAAATACGATGACACCAAGAATTGGGGAGAAGCAGTTCTTGCTCCATCAATTATTTATTCTAGTTTAGTGTTGGATTTGCATGGAAGATTCAAGCAACAAGGAATTGCTGAAGTAAAAGGAGTGGTGAATGTAACTGGTGGCGGAATCCCTGGAAACATTGTTAGAGTGCTTAAAAAATCGCATGTAGGAGCCAAACTTCATAACTTGCCAGCGATTCCAGACATGATGCAAAAATTGATCGAATATGGAAATGTCCCTTTGGAAGATGCTTACAATACTTGGAATATGGGCGTTGGCATGATCATGATCTGCAATGATGTTGATAAAGTACAAGCAGTCTGCGACAAACGTGGCATCAAGATGTATGTCATTGGTGAAGTGACCGCGGATGAAAAGATCGACATAAAAGGTTTATAAATATTTTAGGAAAATTTTAAGAAAATTTTAAATAACTCTGATAAAACTAAGAGAGTTATTTTTTAATTTTCTTATTTATGAACAAAAATTCGTGGTTTATTTCTATCGGCACAGACGTTTATCCAAAGCTCCTTAGCGAAATCTACAATCCTCCAAAAAAGCTCTTCTACAAAGGCAAACTAGAGATTTTAAATAAGCCATGTGTGGCCGTAGTTGGTACTCGTAGTCATACCGAATATGGTGAATTTTTAACACAAAAAATCATCTCCGAATTAGCGGTATTGGACATCGCCATTGTATCCGGTTTGGCAAAGGGAATTGATACGATTGCGCATGAAGCGGCACTGGAAAATGATCTTCCAACTATCGCCGTTCTAGGGAGTGGAATCAATAATATTTACCCAAAATGTAATAATAATTTAGCAGAAAAAATTGAAGAAAAAGGCCTGATCTTATCAGAATATGAGGGGGAAACCGAACCAATCGATTTTCAGTTCCCGCAAAGAAATAGAATCATTAGTGGGCTTTCTATAGCCATTATTGTCATTGAGGCACCGACGAGATCGGGAGCCTTAATTACCGCAAAACTTGCTCTCGACCAGAATCGCGAAATCTTTACTATTCCTGGTGATATTGATCGCGAAACATCGATCGGCCCACTTCATCTCATTCAATATTGTGGCGCTTATCCTGTTTCTTCGGGACAAGAAATTGTAGAAATACTTCAAAAACAACCTCACCTATTTGCCAAACCAAAGCCAAAAACGTGGGGGATCGTGGCACAAGCACCTAAAGAAAAAATCACCATAAATTTTAACCTAGCCCCAAACGAATCAAAAATTTTCCAAATGCTTTCCAAAAATCGAGCCCAAACTCTTGAACAAATCCAAAAAAAGACCGCGCTTCTTCCCGAGAAAATTTTAGCATCTTTATCTATGCTCGAGATTCAGAATCTCATTAAAATAAGCCCTAAAGGCTATTTACGAAACGCCTAAAAAATGCTATAATATGTAAACAATAAAAAATAAAAATAAACAGTTATTAGCAATGATCGAGAAGATTCGTACACACCACAATAATAAAGAAGGAAGGATTTTTTCTTGGATGGCCTTGATCCTTGGGTTCACGGTCAGTTGTATTTATCCAATTTTCCCGAACTTCGTAAAAGGAATTGTTGGCACAGATGAATCAGTTAGTCTTTTCTATGCGGCAATGGCGATTATGCTCTTTCTTGGGGCAATAATCAGTCCTTATATCTTTAGAAAAGTTTCTAGAACTACGATCGTAAAAATTGCCTTATTGCTGTCCGCTGCGAATTTCGTCCTTCTAGTTTTTGTCACAAAAATTACTCAATTATATTTTCTTGAAACGATCCGTTTGTGGATGAAATTATTTTTAGTAATGACGATTGCACTTTTTGTTAGGGACTTTGCAAAGGAGGGCGATCTTGGAAAAGAAGAGGGAATTTATTTTAGATTTAGTAATATTGGATATTTTATTGGACCTTTGGTCGGTGGATTTATGGCAGCGAGATTTGGATACGTTGAAGTATTCTTTTTGGCTGCTACAACCTCTATTCTTGGATTGATCTATTTCTACCACAAGCATATTGTTCAACAGCATCCAGCTATTGTTGAGAAGAAAATTGGTTCTAAACATTCTTTGATTTATAACACCAAAGAATTTTTCTCTGATAAAGATAGACTTAAAGCTTACTTTGGAACACTCACCTTATTTAGCTGGTTCAGTTTCAAAAGAATTTACGCGCCACTTTATATAATTACTTCTGGATATTCAGATACCGTAAGTGGACTTTTCCTCTCGTTGAGCGTTATTCCTTACATTTTATTTGAAGTTTGGATTGGCAAATACGCTGACAAGCATGGCATCAGAATCCCGCAGACACTAGGCTTTCTTATCATTGGAGGCTTTTTGGTCGCCATCTTCTTTAGTCCATTCCCATTGTTAAATTTGGGCCTACTTTTGTTAGCAAATATTGGTGGAAGTTTGGTTGAACCTTTACAGGAATATTATTTGTTCAAACATTTACCAAAAGAAAAAGAAGAAGATCTCTATGGAATTTATATGACCACAGATCCTGTTTCTTATTTCTTGGCGCCTGCGCTTGGTGCTGTAATTTTGGCTTTCTTGCCTTTCAAATTCCTCTTCTTAATTTTCGGAGGAATCATTCTGTTCGCAAGTTTGTGTTTCTGGAAAGTGCTGAAGAAAATCTAAATTCAGGAAGTATTCAGATTCGATAAACAATCCTTTGATTAATAATCTAGTGATTATTTTACAGATTCACCATCGTTTCTCTGTGAACTTCTTCCAAAGTGGTAAGGCCTTCAGCGACCTTGATTAAGCCATCTTCACGCATTGTGATCAGGCCACCTTGTCTGGCCGCAGTGATTAAGTCAACCGTTGAAGCACTATCAAGAATAAGTCTTTTTGTTTTTTCGTCGACTGTAATGATTTCATCAATTACGATTCTACCTTTGTAACCAGTTTGACTACAATAATCACATCCATGTACTTCAGGAAGTTCATCAGGAGCTTTTAAATCCATTCCTGGGTGAATAGCTTTCAAATTGTTAAACACCTGTTCAAATTCAGCTTTTTCAGACTTGGTGATAGCTCTTTTGGTCGTGCATTTCGGGCAAACTGTGCGCACAAGTCTCTGCGCAATAATCGTATCCATAGCAGAAGCGACCATATATCTCGGCAAGCCCATGTTTATAAGTCTAGGAATAGTTTCGGCGGCGCTATTTGTGTGAAGAGTGCTTAATACAACGTGACCAGTAAGCGCGGCTTGCGAAGCTGTTTCGGCAGTTTCAAGATCACGGATTTCTCCCACCATTATGATGTCGGGATCTTGTCTAAGCAAAGCCCTAAGCCCAGTTGAGAAATTATATCCACGTTTTTCATCAATCTGACTTTGCATCACTCCCTCAACGTAATACTCCACCGGATCTTCCAGTGTAATAATTTTATTTTCAGAAGTTCTCATTCTATTTAAGATTGAATAAAGAGTGGTTGTTTTACCTGATCCTGTAGGTCCGGTGCAAAGGATCATGCCGTGAGAAATCCCAGCAGCAGCATTAATTTTTTTCAAAGCTAATCCTTGAAATCCCAAGGAATCAAATTTCACAAATTGTTTTTCTGGAATCAAATATCTACATACGAACGACTCGCCATTTGGTGTAGGAATAGAGGAAACACGCACGTCGATCTTTTTTTCATTGAAGGCAAAACTGAAACGTCCATCTTGAGGAACGGTAGTTACGTTCAGCTGCATGTTGCATTTATATTTGATTTGATTAGCAATGTTTTTATAAATCGCCGGCTTAATTTCAAAAACTTTATGCAAAACTCCATCAATTCTAAATCGTATCACTGTGACATTTTCTTCAGGTTCATAATGGATATCGGAAACTTGTGTTTTCATCGCTCCGATATTGATCATGTTCAAAGCTTCTTCTGCGGTAACGGCATTTATTTTGTCCGCTAATTCAGAAAGTTCTTTGATTTCCTTTTCATAAGTTTTAATGGATTTCACTTCGACACTATCCACAATGTCCATTTTTCTGTATTGCTGTGCCGTTTCATAGACTTTCAAGGCATCGTCAATTCCTGATGCAGAAGCCAAATTTACGCTTACTTGCAAACCACTCGCTTCAAGATTTTTGATCACCGAAACAGTCTCAATATTTTCTGGATCTTGAACTGCAACGCGCAATTTATTTCCCACTTTGAAGAAAGGAATAATGCGAGCTTTGGTTGCTACATTCATTTCCAAAACTTTCAAAAAGTCTGGATTTAGAGGTGTTTTCCCAATATTTACATAAGGTAATCCCAATTCTTGTGCTCTCTTTAAGACTGATTTTTCTTGGAATTCTCTGTTGATTCCGGTCAGCCCCGCGCTAGATTCAGCTATCGCCATTTTTGGCGCACTACCGCTTGTCTCAGGAGAATTATCGGCCTGAGCTACAGCCACAGCCGTAACAGCTACGGCAGGGGATTCTGTAGGAATTATCAAAGAATCCTGTGGATTTGCAGCATTATTCGCGCCGCTATTCGCATCACTTGGATTACTTTGTGAGTTCTGATTTGAAGAAGTGTTATCTTCTGCCATAAATACTTGTAAAAATATCTATGTATTATAGCAGAAAAAAGCTGGAAATGGAAGTGTTTATCTCCCTAAATTGTCAGTGAAACTACATCACCTTCTTGATAGCTTCTTCGACGATCTTGGCGCTCTCTGTATCTATGCCTTCGACTGAGCCCAAATCTTTTGCGCTCAAGCCTTTCAGCTGTTCTACCAAAGTTAGGTTTGCCTTAGCCAATTTTTCGATCAATTCAGGCGCAATTCCAAGATCCTTGATCTCCTTAATTTCAGCCTTAGCAGCCTTTTCAGCAGCTTTTTCGATTGCTTTTGCCTCATTGCTTCCTTCAAATTCGCTGATATCAAGCACATCGATCTCCCAGCCTGTAAGAATAGAAGCCAAACGTACATTTTGGCCTTGTTTACCGATAGCCAAAGGTCTTTGATCTGGTTGAACATAAACTCTAGCGCGTCTTTCGTGGTCGCTTAATTTTATCACAGTTGATTTTGCAGGAGCCAAAGCGGTTTTGATAAAGTCTTCCATATTTTCTGACCAAAGAATGATATCGATTCTTTCATTGTTCAATTCATCCATGATGTTTTTTACACGCACACCCTTTTGACCTACGCATGAACCGATTGGATCGATTTTGCTGTCTGTAGAGGACACTGCAACCTTTGAACGAACGCCAGCCTCTCTGGCGATTGCTTTTACTTGTACAACACCTGATTTAATTTCAGGGATTTCAAGTTCAAGCAGTTTCTTTACCAAATTTGCATGTGTTCTGGAAATAAGTAATTGTGGACCTTTTGTAGTCTTGATAACTTTATCCAAATAAAGTTTCATTCTCTGTCCAGAATAATATTTTTCTCCTGGGATTTGCTGATCGTAAGGTAAATTTGTAGTCGTTTTGTTATCCAAATTTACGTAAACATTTGTGCCGTCAACTCTGTGCACAATCGCATTCACAAGCTCGTTTTCACGATCCTTGAACGTGTCATACATGACGTCTCTTTCAGCTTCCTGAACTCTTTGAATGATTACTTGTTTTGCGGCCTGAGCAGCAATTCTTCCGTAATTTGTAGGAGTTACATCCATTCGAATTTCGTCACCGTCCTTAGCTGTTTTATCGTATTTTCTAGCGTCTTTTTCGGAAATTTCAGTAAACTCATCTTCCACTTTTGTAACGACTTTCATGATTTGAAAAACTGTCGCCATCCCGGAATTTTCATCCATTTCGACGTCGATATTTTCTTCTTTATTACCGTAATCTTTTCTGTACGCAGCGCGGAGCGCAGCCTGGATTGCCTCCATTACTTTCTCGCGAGGGATATTTTTCTCGTCGCAAAGTTGACTGATTGCAGCAAAAAATTGTGATTGCATATAATTTAATTAATGATACGAAAACAGGAATCTTTAAATAAAAGATCCATGTCTAGTCAGAATTATACTGACCTAGAACCGCTTTGTAAATGATTTCTTTGTTAAATCCCTTAGAAGAGAGGAATCGGAAAGCCCGCGCTTTTTCTTTTTCGAGGGCGGATCTGTCTGAATTATCGGTCAAATTGAATCGGCGTTTTTGAATTAATTCCATGGCCATAGCAAGTTCATCAATCTCTGTCGCATCGAGAGTGGAAGCAATAACTCCTCCATCGATTCCCTTTAATTTAAGCTCTCTCTGTAATAGAAATTTCCCACCTAGATCATCTTCATGCCATCTTGTCATAATTAATATAACCTTACCCGTTGGTGTTAATCGTGTATATGCTGTACTATTAAACCAGTCCTTAGCCTTCTCCCTATATGTTGGACTGTTAGCCTGTTCGGCATTCTTGACTGGATCATCAATAATTAATATCTCTGCTCCCTTTCCTGTGATTGGACCACCAACACCAGCGGTGCCCATCCCACCACGATGATCTGCTATATCCCATCGGTTACGTGCAGCATTCTTATCATTAACATTAACACCAAATACATCTTTATGCTCCTTGAATATATCACGTACCTTAGAGCCCCATGTTGCAGCAAAATCAGCCTCATAACTTGTGAGGATGATACGATCTTCGGGGTTCATTCCCAAATACCATGCAGGGAAATACTTACTACATAACTCTGATTTACCATGGCAAACGAGGTGGCATAGTAACCATTAATCGATTAATCTTACCATCAGCCACATCTACTAATAGTTTATTAAGTAATGCTATATGTTTAGGTACTTCATATAAGTCGTCATCTACAAGAGCCAATCC
>CAINDQ010000096.1 GCA_903847465.1 uncultured Candidatus Peregrinibacteria bacterium | reverse complement strand
TTTGCGGTGGATTCTATTCCGGCTGTTTTTGCGATTTCTCAGGATCCATTTGTTGTTTATACTTCAAATATATTTGCCATTATGGGGCTTAGGGCTTTGTTTTTCCTTGTGGAAAATATCTTGCACAAGTTCCATCATTTGCAAAAAGGCTTGGCATTTATCCTTATATTTATTGGTTTAAAAATGCTCTCTGGAATTGTCGGGATTCACATTTCTTCGATCGTGTCTTTGATAGTTATCATGAGTGCGCTTGGCGCGTCTTTGGTGCTTTCAGTGATTTTCCCGAAGAAGATATGATGGGGAAATGAGAAGGTTTTTAATTAGGCGACTTGTTCAGAGGTTCGTTCTTGGCGGGTGGTTGCTTTTTGAACGGCTTCTTCTGTAGTGACTAATATTGTGGATAGGGAGATTGGGGCTATCACGGAGGTTGATTCTGTGTTGATTGGGTTGAGGTTGGCAATTTGGAATTCCGCTCTGTCACGATCAAAGGTTAAGGCAAAGGAATTTGATTTGTGATTTTCGATTTCAATTAAAGTTGCTTCAATCTCCGTTAAAAGTTGTTGATTTGTTTTGTTGAGCGGGGACTTTTCATACTGTTCTTTGAATCTCAATAATTGGAGAATTTTGTCGGTTGTTCCTTTTTCTCCGGCTGGTAGACCTCCGAGATTTATCAAGATAGTGTTGGCAATGACGGGGTGAGTTGCGCTGGCGACAATCTCTTTTTTCCAAGCTGCAAATTCAATTTTAGCGGCGTTAAGAGGTGGTCTGAGGTCCGTTTTTCTTAACTTGGTTATTTCTGTTTCTGCAACTTCTGGTTCTGGAGATTCCTCGGGATCGGTTTCAGCTTCCAAATCGGAAAGGAGAAGAATAGTAGCGGTTGCTCCAACCAATTTGTTTGTATCTGATGCTATTTTTTCAGGATCTGTTTCTGCGGTGCGTAATTCTTCTAAGCTAGGAATTACTACTTTATTGGTATGCAAAGCCCTGCGAATTAGTGGGTAAATTTTTAACTCGATTTGGCGTGGACTTTCTCGAGTGAGACCAACTTCTCTTCCTACGTCTTCTAGTGTCCCGGTTTGGTCGGCGTCTGCCGTGAGCATGTCGATTCCGGTTCGACGAAGATATATGTACAGATCTCTTCTTAATCTAATTTCGCTTTTATTTTTCTCTTGAATGTCGAAAATTTCTGCCAATACTCTAGCTCTTGCTTCGGCGAGAGGAATTCTTTTTGAGGTTGAAATGCCAAGGATAGTACAGAATGCTCGATATAATTCTTTTAATAAATAAGTCTCATGTTTTGATCTGTCCAAATCTCCAAACTCATCAGAACCGTCTGAGAGTCTTTGTCCAAGTGGCGAAATGTCGTCACCATCTGCTTTCTTATGGTTACTGCCATCTAGGCTTGCAGGTGATTTTTCGGCTATCTGCAATCTTTCTACCTGTTCGACGGATTTGCCAATAACTTTTCCTATATTTTCACGTGTTGTAGGAATGCCATTGTGTTGTAGGTGGGCTATGGCTTTTTGCATTCTCCTTATATCGGACCACACATGTAATCCGCGTCTGACATCAGTTTTCGTTTTGTTGATGGCTCTATGCATTTTTTGTTGGATCCACCAACTGGTTATTGTAGAAAGACTGCCTCTTGAGGGGTCAAATCTTAGACAACCTATCCTTAGGCCTTCCCATCCTGCAGATACAAGATCTCCTTCTGATATATGAGGAGCTTTTTTTGCTAGCGCTTTTGAGAAATATCGAATTAGTCTAAAATTTCCCATCACTAATTCTTCAAAGGCGGTGGGATTTGTGAGATCGCTTTCTTTTAAGTTCGGTCCTATTGGTCCGGCAAGAATTCTAAGTCTGATATTGTCTTCGTGGCTCATCTCCGGAATTTGATTTATTTCATAATCTAGAGCTTTTTCAATACTCCCTCCGGCATGGGGAATGAATTGAGCAGGGAGGCTTGGTTTTGCGAGAGGCTCATCTCCCAATGGAACTAGCAAATCTTCCTCAATTTCTATAGGCACTGGTCTATCTGAAAGGTAATTTTTCTCTATTTGAAATCCTGCCTCAGGGGTTCCGGTTATTTGGTAGGGACTTGTGTGCGTGAGACAAGTCGCGAGTCTGATTAAAGCTCTCTCGACATTTGTTGGAGTGATTTGGGCAACGTTGGTTTCGGTGTTTTTTTCGGCCAAAACTGCTGAGAGATCTGCTGCTTTAAAAGTTGAATACGCTTTTTTCTCTCCCATATATTCCAGAATTTTGTAGGTGAGTGTAAATGGAGGAGTGAGGCGTGTATGCCATTCGAAGTATTCCGGTATTCCATTCAGAGGGATTTCTTCTGCAAAAAGATAGTCTGAATGTTCAAGTGGTGGATAGTCCGGCTGGATGATATTTGGCAAAGGTTCTAGATCCGGATAGGTAGAATCCATGGCTTCTGAAGTAATATGTGCCGGTTCTGCGATGCTTGGGAGGGTTTCTAGATCCGGATAGGTAAAATCTATGGCTTCTGAAGTGAAATGTTCCGATTCTGGCATACTTGGCAGAGGTTCCAATCCTAAAATTTTCACCAATCGATATTGAGCAATTAGTTTTTCTATTTGATAGGGGGCATTTATTTGTTTAAGTTTTTCAGTCAAGGCTAAAACAAGGTTAGCAAGGGATTTTTTTGATAAGTTTGTGATTTTTTCCCCAATAATATCTGTGGTGATAAAACTTCCCATATTTTCTATCAATATTGCCAAAAGTTCTTGTAGCCTTGGACTTGTGATACAGGAAGTAACCCATTCGGCGGCTTTGGTTTTGTCTTGGTTCTCGTAGGGGATATCGGAAAATTCCTGAATAGGTTGATTTTCTCTGATGATTAAACGCCAATTCCCCATTTTATTGTAGGCTAGTAATTGATATGGGGAATTCTTGTATTTTGTGTAAGCTATCTCTTTTAGCATTGGCTTTATTTCTTCATAAGTTCTATGGAGAGCCTTCGCTACTTGAGCAACGGTTATAGTAGATCCAAGATTATTTGCTAGGAAAATTGCTATTTCTTTTGAAAGGCAGCTCTTGGTGAAATGAGTTTCTGCCCAAGCAATTGCGCTTGATTTTTGTGCTTCAGTATATTTTATATCTGGATTTTTGGTGTCTTCTTTTGTGCAAGCTGGATTGGGTTTGAGAAGATAAGTAGGGTTGCTTATGAAAATGAATGGATGGGTTTGGTCTTTAAGGGTTAAATGAATTTCATAACCGCATTTGTGGACAGCTTTTTTATTCATTTTCATTGTTGCGCAAATTTCCTCTATGGTGGTTGGGGTATTTAATCTGGCAGAAAGGAATAGTAATAATTTGGCTTTGTGTCTGGTTGGATTGAAAATATTGGTAATCCATTTTACGGCTTTTTCTTGTAGGGATTCTTCCGGAGAGTCTGGTGGGGCAGAGGAATCTGCGGTTGAAGCTAGGGGAGAGGTGGAAGCGCTTACTGAAATAGGCTGATCTTGGAAAAAAGTCGTGTTTGAATATGCATCTAAATCATGATCTGCGGCTGGATTTATATCTGGAGCTTGCGTTGCTGGGGCAGACGGAAACTGTCTGCAATTTGCAGAAATGTCTTCTGTATCACATGATTCTGCGCTAATTGGTAGATCAGCATCCTCTATTTCAGGATACAAATCTGGGCCAAATTCTGCCATTGAGTCATCCTTTAAAAACTAGCGTAGTATTTTGCATCAAAAACGGCCGTTTGTCAAGCGTCTTTGAGCTTAAATAAGCTTAAACGCCCACTGCTTGAATCAGTTCATTTGAAATTGTTTCCTGAATGGTTTCAGGGGAATCGTCGGATACCGTGATTGTTGAATTGTCTATGACCCAGAATTCCGAGCTGTCGCGTTCGAATGTTAATTCAAACGAATCTGACTGTAAGCCTTCAATTCCAGATAATGTTGTTAAGATGTCGGTGAGGAGTTCTTGGTCTGTTTTATTTAGAACCAGATTTTCATATTTTTCTTTCATTCTTAAGACTTGAACGATCCTGTCGGGAGTGCTTTTTTCACCTGCAGGAAGTCCTCCAAGGTTGTTTAAGATAGTTTTTGCAATAATTGGATGGTTGGTTTTGCCTAGAATCTCTTTTTTCCAGGCTTCAAAAGTCGGAGATGCTTTGAGAGATGGACGTAGATCTTTTTTTCTGATTGGGGCTAATTTTGTTAATGGAGTTTCTGTTTCGTCGGTAATCACTATGTCAGCGGTGTCGGTGGTGTCTTCGGCATCGTCGGTATCATCTTGAGCCTCTGTATCTTCTTCCAAGGCTGCATTTACCGCTGCCTTGATCTGTTTTCTTCCATTGAGTGTTCCGGGTTTTTCTCCGATTGCTTCCAGGGCTTCAATAGTAGGAATGGCAATCTTATTTGCTTCTAATGCTTCACGAATTCCTTCGAAAATTTTGGCCACAATTTGACTGACTCTTTCACGACTCAATCCGACATCTTCGCCTATATCTTCACCTGAAGTTGAGCCCCAAGAGGTTCCATCAGCACCTGCGTATAGAATTTCTAATCCAGCGTTTCGCATGTAAATATATAAATCTCTTCTTAATAGAATTTCTTTCTTGGTTTTTCCGTGAATGTTAAAAATTTCTGCCATCGCTTCGCTTCTTACCTTTGAGAGGGGGATTTGTCTTGATGTTTTAATCCCGAGAATTTGGCAGAAGGCTCGATATAATTCTTTTAATAAATAATTTTCATGGGTGGATCTGGTCAATTCTTCTATAGTATCTGTTTGATTCGCAATTTTTCGGTCTGGAGATAGAACTTTTGTGCCATTTTCACGTTTTCGGTCACTGTTGTCAAAGCTAAAAGCCGGCAAAGCCAACAATTGTAGTTGTTCAACTTGAGCAGCAGTTTTTCCTGTGATTGCTGCAATATTTTCGCGAGTGACTGCTTGTCCGGATTCTTTTAATTGAGTTTCGGCTCTGTCAATTATATTAATGCCAGTTAATGCTTTGAGTTCAATTACGACATCACTTTTTGTTCTGTTATTTGCTCTACCCATTTTTTGTCTGATATGATGACAAGCTATGGTAACGAGTTTGCCTTTTTCAGGATCAAATCTTAGGCAACCTCTTCTTAGTCCCAAATATCCTATAGTCACAAAATCCTCATAAGACATTCGTGTAAATCCTTTTACAAATATATTTGCGATTACTCGAATGAGTCTAAAATTTCCCATCACCAATTCTTCAAAGGCTGCCAGATTTGTTAAATCGGTTTCTTCTACGTCATCGCCGATTGGTCCGGCAAGCATTCTGAGTCTAACATTTTCTTCATGACTTAGTCGGGGAAGCTGGTTTATTTCACGATTTAAGGCATCGTATATTTGGCCACCTGCGCGGGAAACATATCGAGGGCGAGGTGCTAACTTTGGGGGAGCAACTTCTTCTTCTACAGGGATAAGGGAAACTTCTTTATTTGATGGTTTTTCAGAGAGAGGTGTTCTTATGATTTGATAGCCTTTTTCCTGACTTCCAGTTACTTGGTATGGACTATTTTCTGGTAGGCTTTTGGCGAGTCTTTCCAGAGCTTTTGTGACTCTTTTTTCATTGATGTTTTCTTTTATCGGGTCATCTTTGGTGGTTCTTTCATTTAAAGTGGTAACTATGTCAGCTATTTGAAAAGTTGTTCTTGGTTTGTTTTCACCAATCAATTCTAATATTGCGTAGGTGATTGTTGCCGGATGAGTAAGGGCTGTAAACCAAGTGTTATATTCTGAAGTCTCATTGAGAGTTGGGACTGTTTTAATCAGTCGATATTTACCGTGAAGTTTTTCGATTTGATAGGGAGCTTTCATTTGTTCAAAAGTGGAGGCCAAATCTGAGACAAGGCTGGTTATTGATGTTCTTTTTAGACTTGTCATAACTTTTTCGACGTCGTCTGGAGTAATAAAACTACCCATATGCTCAATGAAAATTGCCGATAGTTCTTGCAGTCTTGCTCTCGAGAGATTTGAAGTGCTCCATTCAGCAGCTTCTTTTTTATCGAGGTCGTTGTATGGTATATCGGAAAATTCTGGGACAGGTTGATTTTCCCTAATGGTTAAACGCCATTTTCCAGTTCGGTTGTAAGAAGTTAATTCATAAGGGGAATCTTTATATTTTCCGCAAGCTAAGTTTCCCAAAACAAGCCCAACTTGTTTATGACTTTTGTTTACAGCTTTTGCAACTTGATCAATTGTTACGGTCGTTCCAAGATTTTGGGCTAAGAAGATTGCTATTTTTTTCGAATATCCTGTTTCCCAGTGAGTTTTAGACCAAGCAATGGCTGTTAACTTTTGTGCATCGGTATATTTTATGTCCGGATTTAGGGCGAATTCTTCATCGTATTCCGGGTTAGCTTTTAGCAAATAAGGGGCTTGGTTTATAAAGACAAAAGGATGTGAGTATCCTTCAAGTATTTTTTGAATATCTCGTGCGCAGTTGTAAACTGAAGTTTTACTTAGCCCTGTTCCTGCACAAATTTCTTCCGCTGTGGTTGGAGTATCTAATCTGGACGCAAGAAAGAATAATAATTTAGCTCTTTTACTGGTTGGATTAAAAAGTTTTGTGATCCATTCTGTCGCTGGAGTTTGAGGGATTGCTTCCGGGGTTTTTGTGGCTGTTTCTTCGTCTGTTTCCGGTTTTGAATCTGTTCTAATTATTCTATATTGGGCATATAATTTTTCGACACGATATGGGGCCTTCATTCTTTTAAGATTTAATTCCAATACTCTCGCTAAATTTGAGATGTAAATTGGATTTAGATCTGATATTTTTTTGCAGAGATCACTTAGCTTTGTGAATTTGCCCATATTTTTTGTTAAAATCTGGGCAAGTTTTTTTTGCTGGTGTTGTTGTGTAAGATTTTCTTCAAACCAATCGTTAGCTTCTTTTTTGTCTTTGGCTGAATATTCAATATCTGTAAAATCTTCAACAGTTTTATTTTGATTTATGGTCAGACGCCATTTTCCTGATTTTCTAAAAGTTTCTAAGGAATAAGGAGAATTTATATATGCTTTTTGCGATAATGAGCCTAGCTTCATTCCTGTTTTTTGTTCAGACTGACCTATGGTTTTGGCAATTTCTGTAATACTTAGGGCTTTCCCTAAATTTTGAGCCAACAGAAGCATTATTGATTTAGTGAATCCTTCTTTTTTTTCTTTTGCATGAGTATTTGTCCAGGCTACTGCTAATGCTTTTTCTTGGTCAGAATATTCAATATCTGGATTTGGATCTGGAGGGGTTTCGGTAGGCCCAAAAGGATTTACTTTTAAACAATAAGGAGCTATTGGATTGATGACAAATGGTTGGTAATTTTTAGCCAATATTTGTTCTAATTGAATAGCAATGTTAGAGATCTCCCGATGTGTTAGGCCGGTTCCAGCGCAAACTTCTTCTGCGGTAAATGGATGATCTAATTTAGTTGCAAGAAAGAGGAGAAATCTTGATCTTTTGCTGCCAGGGGCAATGATTTTGTTTATCCATTTTAGGGCTTGGAATTGCGGAGATTCGTCTGGAGCGCTTGAAGGGGAGAAGGAATCTGTGGTCGAAACAGGCTGGTCTTGGC
Organism: uncultured Candidatus Peregrinibacteria bacterium; assembly: GCA_903847465.1. Lineage (GTDB taxonomy): Bacteria > Patescibacteriota > Gracilibacteria > UBA1369 > LOWO2-01-FULL-3 > CAINDQ01. The sequence goes on along the minus strand of CAINDQ010000096.1, from coordinate 25,205 downwards.
AAAAAGTCGTGTTTGAATCTGAATCTAAATCAGGATCTGCGGCTGGATTTTCATCTGAATCTTGCGTTGATGGCGCAGATGGAAGCTGCCTGAAATTTGCAGAAATATCCTTTGCATCAAAAGTTTCCTCCCTGTTTGTTGGATCAGTATCCTCAAATTGAGAATACGAATCGGGGCCAAATTCTCCCATCAAGTCATCTTTTAAAAACTAGCGTGGTATTTTGCATTAAAAATGGTTGTTTGTCAAGGAGTTTAGGGCTTAACCATGCGCTGAAAAAGCATATAATCAGGGCATGCAAAGTATTTGTAGTATTTCGGGTCAAAAATTTGAGGTTTCTGAGCTTGAAATGAAGCTTCGAGAGAAGTTTGGGTTTGGTGATAGTTTGCCGAATGTTACGCCGAAATATAGATTCCGAGAGTTAGGGGCTTTTTGGCCGCAGTGGAATTTGCATAAGAGAAAATGTGACAAAACTGGCGAGCAGATCATTTCTGTTTTCCGTCCGGATTGTGTTTATCCTGTCTGGAAAAGGAAAGAATGGTTCGAAAATAGTAATCCGCCATCGAGAGATTTCGATCCTTCTAGAGGTTTTTTTGAGCAAGCTTGGGAATTGTTTCAAAAATGTCCAATACCACATGTTTTTGAGAGTCATAATCATAATTGCGAATATACCGATGATTGGTATTACAGTAAAAATTGTTACCTTTGCCATTCAGGTCAATATTGTGAGGATTGTACCTATTGTTATGAATGCGATCATTGTAAGAATGCTCACTATGGTGTTTCCGCTTATTATTCAGAATTATGTTTTGATCTGATAAATTCTGCGAACTGTTTTAATAGTTTATTTTTATTGAATTGCAAAATGGTGAGTGATTCCGCCTTTATGTATGATTGTCGTGATTGTAGTAATTGTCTTTTTTGTTTTAATCTTCGCAATAAGAGTTATTGCTTTGGGAACAAACAGCTTTCAAAAGAAGAATTTGAGGAACAGAAGGCGATGTGGGATTTTACATCCAGAAAAGCTTACGAGAAGGCAAAAGAATTTTTTAGTAAAATGATGTTAGATACGGCATGGCATAGGGCTTTGCAGATTGAGCAGTGTGAAGATTCTTCTGGTAATTTTATTAGACAATGCAAGAACTGTGAGAATTGCTATCTGCTTTCAAAACATGAAAATTGTGCTAACGATTGTTTTTCCGGACCTGACGCTAAGGCAACTTTAGATTCTCTGGGAACGGTTGGTGGTGAGCTGACTTTTATGACTTCTCTGCCGGTTTTTTCTTATTATGCGATTTTCTCTTTTAGCGTTGCCCACTGTAGATTTGTGGAATACTCAGCTTATCTCCAAAATTGCCATTATTGTTTTGGTTGTTGTGGTTTGGTGAATAAAAAATATTGTATTTTCAATAAACAATACTCTGAGAAAGAATATGAAATTTTGCGTGAAAAAATAGTTTTACAGATGAAGAATGCTGGCGAATGGGGGAAGTTTTTCCCTGGTTACTTTGCTCCGAATCCTTATGAGGAAAGTTTTTCCGGATTTCATTTTCCGATTGATAAGCCGGAGGATTTTGGCTTTAGAGAGGGAGGACCGGTGGAAAGAAAAAATGTTAAAACTGCTGAAATCGAGATGATTCCAGATACTTATAATGACTTAAGTCCTGAAAAAGAAAAATGGCTAACCGAGCAGATTTTTTGGGATGAAAAATATAAGAGATCTTTTCAGGTTACCAAAAGTGATATTGAGTTTGCTAAGAAAATAAAAGGGCCATTGCCTCATGATTACTATGTTCATCGTCTGCAGGATAATTTTGCGCAGATGCCTTTTAATGGTGAACTTCGTGATGCAGTTTGTGCAAAATCAGGCGAGAAAATTCAGACAAATTGGCCAAAAGAGTACGACGGAAGGATTTTGTCTGAAGAGGAATATCTGAAATTTATAAAGTAATCCTACTTCTTCTTTTTCTCGAAGAATTCGATTGCTTCGGCTAGTTCAACGTGATCTTTGGCGTATTCGTGGATATCCATTCCTTTCAAATAAGCTTCGCAAGATTGAACTAAGGCTGTTGCTCCTGCTTTTGTTCCCTTTGGATGAGCATGGCAACCAGCTCCCATAGTGGTGATGAAGTCGGTGTTTCCCATCACGTCTATAAATGGTTTTAGCAAGGTAGGATTTAAGCCGCCTGAAATAATTGGGCAGCATTTTTTGATTCCTCTCCAACTGTCGTCATGCAAAATTTCATGATTTGCGGCAGATTCTTTGGTGAGACCTTCGGCGTTTTCATCTTTTTCAGGAATAGTTGCCCAAGATTGGTGAAAGATATGTCCTTGAGAGGCGAAATACAAAATGCCATGAGCTGCGGTGATATCATCTTCTGGACTGCCAGCCATTTTTCCAACGCCTGCAGTTCCTGTGTGGATACCGGAAGCACCAGCAAGTCTGGCGAATTTGGAAAGAATTAATACGGTGAAACCAATTGGATTTTCTTTTCTGGTGAAAGCTCCGTGACCTGCTCTATGAAAATGGATGAATACGTCTGGATATTTTCGGCGAAGAGTTTGGACGGCCATCCAACCAGCGGTTGTTCCGTCAATCAGGAAAGCGTAACTGCCTGGTTCGAATCCGGCATTTTTAATCATTTCACATCTTTTAATCATCGTCTCGTAATCTGCTGCGGAGACATTGAAAGAGTGAACTTTCTTTTTGCCAGTTTCCTTTACGGATTTATCCATGGCTTCTTTTACGTGTAAAACCATTTTGTCGTATGGGCAGAAATCCTGATCTGCTTGTGGTTCATCATTCTTTACGAAATCTCCACCACCGGTCCAGAAGTCATAACACACTTCAGCATATTCAGCAGAAGTAAGTCCCATCTTTGGTTTGATGATAGTGCCCAAAATAGGTCTGCCATAAACATTTAGATATTTTCTCATGTCGTCGATGGTATAAGAAGGGCCGTCATATTGTTCTAGCATTGCTGGTGGAAACCAAACATCGAGTAATTTCAAAGCGTTGATTTCTTTCATGCCCAAAACGTTACCGACAATGTAGGTAAGAATATTCTGAATATTTCCATTACGATCAAAAAGTCTAGTTGGGTAGGCGATATAAACGATGCTTTTTTCCAAATCAACTTGGTAAACTAAAGCGTTCATCTCTTTTGAAAAAGGAGTTTCGGTGTTTACCAAGAAATTTGTACCAGTAGATGATTCTGCGGAAACTTCACATGCTGCTTGGAGAATATTAAGAGTTCCGCCTGGAATTAAATGAAAAGCACACAACATATATTCGCCATTCTGTGGATTTTTCAGCTCCAAATTCACATAAGCGAGTTGATGAGAATTTAGAGTTTGGGTTAATTCTTGGATGGTCATAGTTTTTGAGAGTTAATGAGAATTAAAATTAGAGATCGATTGCCTACAATTTTACTAAAAGCCGTGGGAAAAGACCACCTTTTATTTTTTCTTGGTTATGGATAAAATAGACGGGTATGGTTAATTGTAAAAATTGCGAGAAACAATTTGAAATCAGAAAAGAGGATGAGGCTTATTATAAAAAGTTTGATGCGCCAAATCCTGAAATTTGTCCTGATTGTAGGCTGCAAAACAAACTTTGTTTTCGTAACGAAAGGACTTTTTATAAAAGGAAAAGTAGTTTATCTGGAAAACAAATAGTTTCGATTTATTCGGAAGATGCGGTTTTTCCTGTTTATTCAGCGGAAGAATGGTGGAGTGATAAACATGACGGTTTTGAGTATGGAATGGATTTTGATTTCAGTCGTGGGTTCTTTGAACAGTTTGCGGAGTTGCAGAAAAGAGTGCCAAGAATCGGATTGTTTAATGTAAATCCAACGAATAGTGAATATTGCCAACAAGCTTATGACAGTAAGAATTGTTATCTAAGTGTGGTGATTGAGGAGTGCGAGGATTCGATGTATCTGACTCATTCAAATAGGGTGCGCAGTTCTTATGATGGCAGTTATTTGCAACATTGTGAACTTTGCTACGATTGTATCGATAGCACGAAACTTTATAACTGTATTGGTTGTCAGAGTTGTCAGAATTCTAACGACTTAATGTTCTGTTATGACTGTATCGGTTGCCATGATTGTATTGGCTGTTTTGGGCTCAGGAATAAGCAATACTGGATTATGAACAAACAAAGTACGAAAGAGGAATATGAGGCAAAGAAGGCTGTTTTGGAATTTAACAAGTATAGCAAATTTGTGAATGCGCGAGATTACTTTTTGCAATGGACAAAAGATTTGCCGCATCGTGCGAGTCGAAATTTCAATACGGAAAATTGTACGGGAGATTATTTGATCAATGGAAAGAATTGCCATCAGTGTTTCGATTCATATGAAGTGCAGGATTGTTCTTATTGTACTTGGATTTTTAATAGTCATGATTGTTGTGATGTGTATGGAATGGGGTATAGCGAATGGGTCTACGAAGGGCTTGGAGTAGAGCGATTGAACAATTGTGCGTTCAATACTTTTGTGTCGCACAGTCATGATAGTTTCTATAATGATCTTTGTTTTAATTCGAGAGATTTGTTCGGATGCGTGGGATTAAAAAATGCGAATTTCAGTATTTTTAATAAGAAATATTCAGAGGAGGAATATAAAGTTCTTCGGGCAAAGATAGTTGCTCATATGAAAAAGGTGCCCTCCTCCGGCGGGCTGAGTACAGAATGGGGGAAATTTTTTCCAAAAGAAAATTCACAATTTGCTTACAATGAAACTGCGGCAAAGGATCATTTTCCGATGACGGAACAAGAAGCTATTTCAAAAGGATTCCGTTGGAAACAAAAAGAGAACAAGGAATATATGCCTGCCACATGCGAAATTCCAGATGATACAAATACGATTGAAGAGAAATTTTGTATGGAGACTTTGGCCTGTGGCGAATGTGGAAAAAATTACAAAATTCAACCGAACGAGCTCAAGTTTTATAAGAAGATGAATATTTCTGTGCCTAGAAAATGTCCGGATTGTAGATATGCGGAAAGGATTGGTTTGCGAAATCCCGGTTTCCTATGGGATAGGAAATGTGCAAAGTGTGGGGAAAATATAAAAACCAGTTATTCTCCAAAAAGATTGGAAGTAATTTATTGTGAGAATTGTTATCTAGATGGCGTGCAGTAGTGAATTATTTCTCTCCGTCGCATGCTCTTGCCACTCCGATGGCAGCTTGTTGAGCCACTGTACTAGGTTTTCCATCGTAGGTTAATTCAGTATCTCCGGACGGGAGTTTGCATGCTGGTGCTGCCAAAACTTTATTCACAAAGGCTGGTTCGTCCTTACATTCTGCTTCTAGATCCTTGAAAAGACTTGGATCTAATGCGCAAGCTTGTGCTTTTCTAAGGGTTCCAAATCCTGTTGGTGCTTTATTGTTCCAAGCATATACTCCTAAAGCTCCTGCTGCTGCTACTGCTATTGCTATCCATGTTTTGGTAGACACTTTGCCGATTGTTCTTGTGACAGCGTTACTTTCAACTACAGGACTTTCAGTTGTTTCTGTTGTCGCTGTGGCTGCGACTTCTGGCCCATGCTCTTCTTTAAAGTCTCTTGGTACTTTAAATGCCATATGTAGAGTTGTTAAAAGGTTAGGGGGTTATTGTAGCTCTATCTTTTTTTGGTTGTCAATTAGCAGCTGGGAAGCCAACTTGACTTCTTCTATGGATGGTACCAATGCAAATCTTACATAATTTTCGCCAGGGTTGATTCCGTCATCACATTTATCGGAGATGAGACTGCCAGGAGTAACAACGATTCCGATTTCTGGAGAGAGAAGTCTTTTGGCAAATTCGATATCTGACATCCCTGTTGGGACTTTTTGCCAGAGGTAGAAGGTGGCTTTTGGTTTGTGAGTTTCGAGGCCGATTTGTTTTAGAGCTTCAAGGAGAATGTCTGCTTTTTGGCTGTAGGATGCGCACATTTCTTGGCAGTGAGTGTCGTTGTCGAGGGCGGCGATGGCGGCTTCTTGGATGAAATTTGGAGTGCCGGAATCGATATTTGTTTTCAGTCTTTTGAAAATGCTGATTAATTTTTCATCTCCACAAACGAATCCAACTCGATATCCAGTCATGTTGTTTCTTTTGCTGAGAGAATAAAAGGCGACGATGCCTTCTTTGGCTACTTCGAGAATGGAGAGCGGTTTTTCGTCGAAGTAGATGTCGATATAACAGCCTTCGTCTGCGGCGATGATGATGTTGTGGGTGTGGGCCCAATCGATTAATTTTTTGTAATATTCTTTGGTGGCGACTGCTCCTGTTGGAGAATTTGGATAATTCAACCAGATGATTTTGGCTTTCTCTGCTATTTCTTTTGGGATGCTTTCGAAATCGATCAGGAAATTATTTTTTTCAAGAAGAGGTGTGAAGTAACATTTTCCTCCAGCAAAAGTGGTGCCGGTTTTCATTGGTGGATACCCCGGAGAGGGGATTATGACGTAGTCGTCTTGCTCTAGGAAAGCTTGTGGGAAATTGAAGATGGCTTCTTTGGAGCCGATGTTTGAGGTGATTTCGGTTTCTGGATTTAGGGAAACATTGAATCTTCTTTGCATATATTGGGCGGCGGCTTCGCGGAATTCTTTTAGGCCGATATAGCTGGGATAGCCGCTTTTGGCATGTTTGATAGCGCCTTTGTTTAGGGCTTCTATCACAAAATTAGGAGTGGGATCAGAAGGATCACCAACTCCGAAATCGATTGGAGTGATGCCTTTTTCTTTCAAGGCGGTGACACGGTCATTGATTTCTTTGAAGGCGTATGGGGCCAAATTTTCTAATTTTTGAGAAGCTTTGAAATCCATAAATTTTATTATTATATTTCGCAAGTTTTGTATAAATCTTCGATAGTTTCGGCTCGGCGGATTTTTCGGAAATTGCCGTTTTCTTCGATCAAATATTCGGCGCGACGAAGACGGCCATTGTAATTATGGCCCATGGTGTAGGCGTGTCCTCCGCAATTGTGAATGACTACAATATCGCCGATATCTAATTTTGGAAGTTCTCTGTCGCGGGCTAACTGATCACTGTTTTCGCAGATTCTGCCAACGATGGAGACGGTTTCTTTTTCAATTGTTTCTTTGGTTTTGATTACTGAAACGTGATGATATGCTCCGTAAATAGCGGGGCGTGGCATGTCGTTACTACTGAAATCTACGCCTACGAATTTTTTGTAAGAATCTTTGATGATGTGAACTTTCCCGATTAACCATCCGGCGTTTGCAGAGATCCATCTGCCAGGTTCTGCAAGCAGTCTTGGTTCTTTCAAGTTCAATTCTTTACATTTTTTATCGAAAACTTCGCGAATACTTTTTGCCACAAAGTCCATGTCGAGGCTTTTTTCTTCCGGGCGATAGGGAACGCCAAAGCCTCCGCCGATATTCATAAATTCAATTTCGATGCCGGATTTTTCTTTTATATCTGCGATAATGTCGAATAGTTTTTCGACGATGTTGGCGAAATAATTACTTTCTTCCAATGGCACATTGGTGCCTGTCATCATGTGAATTCCGAAATGTTTCACTCCTAAATCTCTGGCTTTTTGATAGGCTTCATAAGCCTTTTCGAATGGAATTCCGTATTTTGCGTCTGGTCCAGCAAAGACGTTATCTTTGTTGAAACCTTTTCCGACACCTGGATTTATTCTGAAAGATAAGGTCTCCGGCATGCCGAGTTCTGCGACTGCACCTAGCATGCTTAAGTCATCGAGATTCAAAATCAGACATTTGTTTTTTACGAATTCAAACTCTTCTTTGGTGGTGTAGTTTCCGGTATACATTGTTTCGATTCCTAATTTTTCACAGATCCAAGCTTCTGATTCACTGGAACAATCTCCGCCGAATCCTTCGGATGAAATTATTTTAAGTATTTCTGGGTTGTTGTTTGCTTTTATGGCATACAGCGGCCAAAAATCAGGAAAGTATTTCTTGAAGGAATCTCTGAAAATCTGACAATTTGAGCGTAGTTTTTTTTCTTCATACAAAAAGAAAGGTGTCTGAAATCGATCAGTTGCTTTGACGATGTCTTCTTTTGGAAAATACAAAACTTCTTCGTTCATTAGTTCACAAGGTTATAAGTTTTTAAAGTTTCATCGAGAATATTGCCTGCTTCATTTGACGGAGGACACATTGGTAAACGATAAATAAGTTCGCAAAGTCCCATTTTGTGAGCACAATATTTTACTGGAATTGGATTGGTTTCGATAAATAAATCTTTGAAGAGTAATTTTAGGTTCTCGTTGATTTCGGCAGCCTGATCTGTGTTTCCGGCTAGAGCGTTTTCAACCATTGCCGAAACTTCTTTTGGCATAACATTTGAAGCGACTGACACAACGCCATCGCCGCCTAGTTTTATTAGTTCGAGAGTTAAGCCATCATCTCCAGACAAAACGGTGAAATTTTCTGGTCTGCGATCAATCACTTCTTTCATTTGATTGATGTCTCCACTGGCTTCTTTGACTCCGACGATCATTTCATTTTCGGCGAGAATCATAAGCGTATCGGTAGTCATGTTGATTCCGGTGCGGCCTTTGATGTTATAAACGATTACAGGGAGGCCTACTTTGGCGATTTCCAGGAAATGCAGACGTAAGCCGTTCTGAGTAGGTTTGTTGTAATAAGGGCAAACAACGAGGCAAGCGTCTACTCCTGCTTCTTTTGCTATTTTTGTATGTTCGACTGCGTGTTTTGTGGAATTACTTCCTGTGCCAGCCATCACCATGATTTTGCCTTTGGCTTCTTCTACTATGGTTTCAAAAATTTTCTTTGCTTCTTCTTGTTCGATGGTTGGAGATTCGCCTGTTGTGCCGATAGGAACTATTCCGGTAATACCTCCTTCGATCTGTTTTTTGACTAAATTTCGGAGGGCTTCGTAGTCAACACTGCCATCAATTTTGAAGGGAGTGATTAAGGCTGTCCATGTCCCTGCATATTTTCTTTTCATAGTTTTAGGAGTTAAAATTTAGGAAATCTTTCATTTCAAAATAGCCTTTTTTACCTTGTAGCCACTCAGCGGCTTTTATGGCTCCCAGAGCGTATCCATCGCGGTTTCTGGCACTGTGAGAAATGGTGATTGTATCAGCTGGAGAATCAAATCCGATGGTGTGTCCGAAATTTACCAAACCACCTCTAACGGACGAAAAATGAATTTCATTGTCTTCTCTTCTGCGGTTTAGGCGATCTTCCACAACGGCTGTTTTTCTGCCAATATTATCAAGCAGAATTTTCTCGAGAGTTTTTGCAGTGCCGGAAGGGGAATCAGCTTTGTTGTAGTGGTGAATTTCGTGGCCCCAAACGTCATATTCGTCGAAAGAATTGATCAATTTTGCGGCTTTTTCCACGATGGCAAAGTATAAATTTACGCCGATAGAAAAATTGGAAGACCAGAGAAATCCGATTCCGTTATCTTGCAAAGAATCTTTTATTGTTGGTACTTTATCGTACCAACCAGTGGTGCCGACAACTAGATTTGTGCCTGAATCGTGGCAAGTTTTGATATTGTCTAAAATGGCTTCTGCGCTTGAAAAATCAATGACTGTATCGACTGTTTTCAAATCAGCTTCTACCAAGGTTTTATGAGTTGCTGAGGGGTCTTTTGGGTCGATGATGATTGAAATTTCATGGCCGCGTTCTTGGGCAATTCGGTGCAGGGTCTTGCCCATTCCACCAAATCCGATCAAAGCTATTTTCATGTTTATAATGATTAAATGAATAGTTTAGCGATTTCAACGGCGTTCAAAGCGGCGCCTCTCAATAACTGATCTCCACTCACAAAAAACTCCAAGCCATTTTTTCCAAATACGAGATTCTGTCTGATTCTTCCTACTTCTACATCGAATTTGTTTGAGGCGTTTAGTGGCATAGGGTACTTGTTTCTTAGGGTGTCGTCTACTATTTCAACACCGGATGCTTTCTCGAGTACTTTTCTAGCTTTCTCAGGAGTGATTGGTTTTGCGGTTTCAATGACGATGGATTCGCTGTGAGCTCTGAAGGTCGGGATTCTGACTGCTGTACAAGAAACCAATATTTTTTCATCTCCAAAGATCTTCTTCGTCTCCCATGATACCTTCATTTCCTCTCTTGTATATCCATTTTTTTCGAAAGTGTCGATGTGGGGGATGATGTTGAAAGCGATCTGGTGGGCGAAAATGTTTTTGGTGAGTCTTTTGTTGGCTAAATGTTCCTTGGTTTGTTGAAGTAATTCGTCCATGCCTTTGGCGCCTGCGCCAGAGGTGGCTTGGTAAGTTGAGACGATTACTTTTTTGAGTCCGAAAGCTTTGTGAAGTGGCCAAAGGGCCATGGCGGCGATGGCCGTGGTGCAGTTTGGATTACTGATGACGCCTTTGTGTTTGAGGGCGGCTTTTGGGTTAATTTGAGGAACGACTAACGGCGTATCTTTTTCGTATCTGAAGGCGGAAGAATTGTCGATCATGAGACAATTGTTTTTCACGACGCAGTCTCGCCATTCTTTGCTAATTCCGCTTCCTGCTGAGAATAAAGCAATGTCGCTTTCGGCGAAAACTTTTTCAGAAATGGTCTCGATTTTGATTTTTCCAAATGGTGTTTCAAGTTTTTGGCCTGCTGATTTTTCTGAAGCAACGAGCCTCAAATTCTTTACTGGAAAATGGCATTTTTTGAGACAAAGAATCATTTCTCTGCCGACTGCCCCTGTTGCTCCTACGATGACAATATTTTTGGATTTCATATTATTTGGATGGTTATTTTTTGTGATTAAAAAATGTGTGGAAAACTTTGGTCACGACTTCTGTGGCGACTTCTTCTTTTACTAAAAAAGTGATGTTTCTTTTGGAAGCGCCTAAGGAAATCATGCTTACGTCATAGTTCTTGATGGAAGAGAAGAGTTCGCCGATTACGCTTGTGTTTGAGCGAATTCCACTGCCAACAAGACAGACTATTGCCATGTTTTTGTAGATGGTGACTGTTGAGAATTTCTTTAATTCTTTAATTAATTCTTCGTTTAATTCTTTATCGACGGTTACGGAGACACTGACTTCGGAAGTGGAAACTACGTCTACAACCATTTTGTATCTGGCAAAAATTTCGAATATTTTGAATAAGAATCCATGGGCATTGAACATTCCTACCGAGCAAATATTCACGATGCTGATGTTCTTTTTTGCGGTGACGGATTTTAGAGAATCGGTTTCTTTGTTGGTGATGACTGTACCTTTTGCAGAGGGATTAAAAGTGTTCAGAATCTTTACCGGAATGTTTTTCTGAATGGCTGGTTTAATCGTTTTTGGATGGATGACTTTTGCTCCGAAATAAGCCAATTCCCCAGCTTCGTTGAAGGATAATTCGTCTAAGACTTTTGCTTCTTTGCAGAGGCGGGGATCGGTATTGAAAACACCATCTACATCTGTCCAGATTTGGACTTCGGTGGCGTTCAAGGCTGCGCCAATAATGGCGCCGGTATAGTCACTGCCTCCACGTCCCAAAGTAATATATCTGCCATCTTCGGATTGGCCGATGAAGCCGGTGATGATTGGAATGGTTTTGGCTTTGATGACTTTACCAATTTTTTCCAAAATAGCTTTGTCCGTTTTTCGGAAATCAACATTTCCTTCTCCAAAATTATTGTCGGTGTAAACGAATTCATAAGCATCCATGGCAAGAGCTTTGACGCCTTGTTTATTCAGTAAGGATGCCAATATTTGACTACTGGTTCTTTCGCCGATGGTGCTTAGGCGATCCTTTGCGCTGATGGAAAGTTCTCCAATCAGAGTAACTCCTTCCAAAATGTTTCTGGCAGTTTCCCAGTAAAATTTCAAATCTAGTTTTATCTTTAAATCCTTAATTATCTTGTCGTGCTTTGACACTAATTCTTGAAAATCTTTGGTCCAATCTTTCTTGTTCAAGGCCAAATTTCCGAGATTTAGGAGTTGATCCGTTGTGCCGGAGGTTGCTGAAACTACTGCCGCTTTGTTTCCTTTGGTGGACTTTATGATGGCAGCTGTTTGAGAGATAGCAGAGGCATTTCCCATAGAGGTTCCTCCGAATTTTGTGATTGTGAGAGTCATTTTTGGTGGGTTATATAAAGAAAAATCCGCTTTTCTTAGCGGATTGAGTTTATTGATTTGAGGTCTCAAGAAAACTACTCCGCTAGGAGATAAGTTTCTTTGACTTCTTGTCTACGATTTGAAAATGCATGGAAATTGATTACGCTAAGAAAATACACCAAAGATTTCTGTTGTCAAAATTATTTTAGAATTTCCCGTCCTTCATGAAGTTCAAAGTGCGTTTTTTTACCTCAGGATTGTCAGGCATGAGGGTGTGGCCAACTGGCAAGACGAGGAAGTCTTTCATGTTGGCGAGTTTAGTGCTTTCTACCGAGACTAAGCCGTCATCTTCTCCTGGGATGATGAAAGGTTTGATAGGCTCCAAAGACGTATTACCAGCGATAATCCCGATCTCGAGATATTTTATATCGATTGTTGGCAAGGAATCTTGATAGCCTGTTTCCAGTTCGGAAATAGCTGGGCCTAAGGCTGTTTTTGCAAGGCCTTCTCTGTTCAAGACGTTAGCAATTTCGCTACCTTTGTTTGGAGGGGCGAGCATAACGATTCGTCCTAGATTATCCGGTTGGTTGTCTTTGAGATAGTAACGCAAAATAAGTCCTCCCATGGAATGGGTGACGAAGTTTACTTTCTTGTCTTCACAATATCTAATGGCAGGTTCGAGGTATTTATCAGAGATATCTTCGATATCGTATTTTGTCGAAGGATAGTCAACGTTTACAGTTTGGTAGCCGTTTGTATTCAAAAAATCAGCCATTCTATCCATAAAAAAAGGTGTCGCTAAAAATCCATGAATCAGAACTACGCATTCTCCATCACCTTCCAAAACCTTGGCTTTCAAAACCGGACGAATGAGATACAAACCAATTATCAAGATGCCAACAAGCGTTGCAGAAACAATCCCTAGAAATATTTTTTTCTTTTTAGTCATGGAGAGGAGTGGTTGATGTTACTAATTTTTTGGCTTTAGTAATGGTGATAATTAAGCCTACTAAGATTAAAGAAAATCCAACCCATTGGTAAGGAGTTGGGACTTCGTGGAGGAATAGATAGGTGAAGAAAAGGCTTATTGCTGGGTATCCGCCGACGCTAATCAGGATAGCTTTGTTGGTTTCCAGTCTGCGCATTCCTTCGTACCAGAGCATTTTTGAAATGCAGTAAATAAAGATGCCGCTGAATAACATGTATGGATAAAAGTTTGCGATAAAATACGTCATCGGTTGGTTGTATGTTTCGAACATAAGGCTTATTCCGATGAGAATTGGGGCGCCGATGATGTTTCTGACAAATAAAAGGATGGGAGTTGTAGTCACGCCAAGAGCTTTTCTGGCAAAGATATTTCCAATTGGATAAAAGAAAGTACCGCAGATTATCAGCAAGTCGCCGAGATTTATGCTGGCACTGCCATTGTAAACGATGGCTGCTGTACCCAAAATCACAATGATTGCGCCTGAAATTCTGCGCGTAGTGATTTTTTCATATTTGAGTAAAGAATAGAGAATGAAGGTGAAAACAATTTCGCTTTGGAGGAGGAGGCTGGTGTTGATTCCGGAGGTTTTGGAAGTTCCTATAAAGATCAAAATTGAAGGAATAATGATGATGAGGAGAGCAACCCAGAGAGAATAAATGATCGCTTTTTTGTTCCTCAATTTGCCTAATTGCTTGGTGATGGCGAGGTAAATAAAAAGAACTATTCCTGTCACCAAAGTGCTTGTGCCTGCGAAAAGAATAGGAGGCATCAGTTTTGTGGTGTAGGAAATAATGATTGGGAATAAAGCGTAAAATATCATTTCTCCAAACACCAACAGTTCACCTAAACGTTCTTCGGAAAGTTTTTTCAAAGGTTGCTTTGTTAACTTTTCACGGTATGATTATAGCATGGAAAAATTGAATGGGATTATAGAATTTTTTATATATGACACAGTGAAGATTTTGCTTCTCTTGGTGGTCATTATTTTTGTTGTGTCAATCATTAGATCGTTTTTGCCGCCACAGAGGATTAAGCAGATTTTGGCTCGAAACAATGAGTATGTCGGGAATGTTTTGGCTTCGCTTTTGGGCATCATTACGCCGTTTTGTAGCTGTAGTGCGGTGCCTTTGTTTTTGGGATTTATTGAGGCGGGAGTGCCGCTTGGGGTGACGTTTTCTTTCTTAGTGGCTTCGCCAATGATCAATGAAGTTGCTTTGGTTTTGTTGCTGGGGATGTTTGGTTGGAAGGTGGCGTTGATGTATATCGGGAGTGGTTTGATTATAGCAATTGTCTCAGGAATATTTATTGGGAAGCTGAAAGTCGAAAAATTAGTAAAAGACTTGGGACATCAAGAAATGAGGCCGACAAAATTGGGATTGAGTATGCCTTGGAAAGAAAGGTTTAATTATGCGGCGAATTATACTTTTGGGATTATTGCGAAGGTTTGGATATATGTGGTGATTGGGGTAGGGGTTGGTGCTTGGATTCACGGGTATGTGCCTGCGGATTTCCTTGCTCAGTATGCTTCTGCTGATAAATGGTATGCTGTGCCTTTGGCAACTATTATTGGAATTCCTCTTTATTCAAATGCGGCTGGGGTGATTCCTCTGGTTTCCGCTTTGGTGGAAAAGGGCGTGAGTACTGGAACGGCTTTGGCTTTCATGATGGCCGTGACGGCTTTATCTTTGCCAGAATTTATGATTTTAAAGAGGATTATGAAGACTAGGCTTATTCTGATATTTGCAGGCGTTGTCGGGGTTGGGATAATGTTTACTGGATATTTATTTAACTATATTTTAGGATGATAAATGTAATGGTTAAAAGTATGATCAAAGAATTCTTAGAGTTTTTGAGGGAATATAAAATCGTTGGGTTGGCGATGGCTTTTGTGATGGGAAGTGCGAGTACGACGATTGTGAAATCTCTCGTGGATAATTTGATTATGCCGTTGGTGACTCCGTTTGTGCCTGACTGGAAAACTTCTGTTTTACAGCTTGGTCCTTTTGCGATCAAGTGGGGCGCTTTTACCGCTGATTTAATAAACTTTGTGATCTTGGCGTTTGTGGTTTTTATCATTGCCAAGAAACTTTTTAAAGAAGAAAAGGTGACCAAAGAAATTTTGGAAACTAAGATCGGGAAGAAGTAGAAAGTGATTGGACAATACTTATTTGGCCTGTTTTTTTCGTGAAATAACGTATGAGTAAACGATCGGAACTATTGCTACAAGCGTTATAAAGATGATTAAGAAGGCCAATAGATATTGCCAGATCAAAGCTTCGATAAGAAAAGCAATTCCGCCAAGTACCATCATATAACCTCCGAAGCGTTGGGATTTTTGCCAGACTTCAGGATCATTTAGAGTCCATGGAGTTTTTATTCCGATAAAATAATTTTGCCTAACTTTCCCTAGTAAATTTCCCATGAATACGAAAAGTATTCCCATTCCAAAGACCATCATTCGCCCCATCATATAAGAATTTTCAGGTGTAAAAGTGAAGTAAAGTTGAAGAGCGTAGATATAAGCAAATACACAAATGAGAGAGGTTTGAATTGCAGCCCAAGTGGATTTAAAACTTTCGTAATTTTCTTTTTTTGGATCAATTTTGGAGAGCAATGGGAAAAATATCAGCATTAATAGGGCTATTCCTGGGGTCATAAATGTGCCAAAAGTTTTTCCGGAATAACCGTCGACAACTCCTTCGTAATTCCAATGAGTAGGAACTGTTTCCGGCATATATTTATAGAGGATTGCGCCTGTTATGAACATGCCGATGACTAGAACTACGCGGATAATGGTTTGAATTTTCATGATTTAAAGAGGTTAAATAATGTATTCGTTATATCTTCAAAGACGGAAGTATTCAGAGAATAGTAAATGAATTGTCCGCGACGTTCAGGAATGATTAGGTTTGCGCGTTTCAAAATGTCGAGATGATGAGAAAGGGAAGCTTGAGTGATGGAAAAGTTCTGCAAAAGCTCCGTTACTGACATGTCTTTCTTCTTTAGAAGTGTCAGGATTTGACGGCGTTGTTTGTCGGCCAAGGCTTTGAATAGTGAGTCCATAAGCTAGATATAGATAAGTGTCTATATGTCTATATTATTCCTTGGATTGGTTGATGTCAATGGAAAATGTACCGAAAATGTGGGAGGTGTTTTGGAGAGGATCTTTGATGTTGAGAAGACTTGCGGATGAAGTGCGCTTGATGAGAGAGAAGGTGTTTGCGGATTCTTTTTCCATGAGCTTCAGTAGGATGTAAAAGCTTTCAGGGGAGTCCATGGCGACTGAATCTTGGACTGTTTTGGAAATGCTTACCGCTAATTTTTTGATTTCTTGGAAGTCGGCTTTTGGGTTTTTGGTTGCCCAGTTCTTGAGCCAGTCTAAGATTTGGTTGTCGTTTTTTAAAGCAGTTTCTTCCGATTCGTAATGAGTAAAATCAATGCTGGCGATGACGAGGGTGTGAGAAAGGTCCATGGTGGAAATCTCTTTGATCAGGGCCTCGAGTTGGCTTATGGGAGTTGATGGTTTGATTCTGATTGGAACTACTTTGGCGTATGGAAAATATTTATTTATGTATGGTAATTCGTTCATGACGCCGTGTTCTTTTTCGAAATAGGCTGTGTCGATTTTGAGAGAAGTTTTTTTTGAAAGAGCGATGAGGAGATTCTTGTCTAGTTTTGGAGAGTTTTCTGGGGTGAAGGCTTGATTTGTGCTTTGTAGATAAGAAAAACCATAGCCGAAGTGATTTGGGCTGAGAAGGATGATGCGGTTGATGGTTGGGTCTTTTTCGGCGGTGAGTTTGTATAGATCGTCGATGTATTTTTCAACAAGAAGATGGTGGGGAACGACGATACCTTTGATTTCATTTGGCAGTCTTTGTTTATAACTTGCTTGTCCCCATAAGAAAGCCAGTGTGCCGAAGATCAGCACACTGGCTACGATTCTTGTAATTGGTTTTACTCTGCTTGCCATGGTTTTGAAGATGTTCCGCCCCATTCAACTACCGTGAATCCTTTACGGGCAACGCTGGTTAATTCTTGCGGTGCCATTTTTGAGGCGCTAAATGTTGGGTTGTAATACATAAATACACGAAGCAATGATTGTGGAGCTGGAGAAATCTTGAGAGGAGCGATTTTGTTGAATTCGCTTGTTCCCAAGAAACTGATGAAGAAATATGGCTCGGTATTTTCTAACATTCTTGATAACCAGAAGTCTTTGAAGTCTTTTGCTTCGGATGTAGTTAAACCGAGTTTATTCAAGCTTTCGTCTAAGAATGTTTCTACGTCAGCTCTTGCCACGGTGAATCCTTTTGTGACAGTTGATCCGCCTTTTTTCTGACCTTCCCAGAATAGGTAAGGATAAGTTTTGCCATCTGCATAATTTAACAAAGTGCCATCTGGATCAGCTTTTACTGTCCAGCCATTTGATTCGTAAGCTGGAATTGTTTTGGTAAATTTATCGATTAGAACCTGAACATTTACGTCAGTTGTTTTTTCTGGATAAAGATAGATGACTGGTTTTCCGCATTCTGCAGCTGGTTTTACATCTAGGCGAATTACGCTTGCCCATCTGTTGAATGGATCTTTCCAATATAGAATTGGTTTTGATGCGGCGAATTCTTTGAAAGTCATCATTGGTTTTTTCTTGGCAAGTTCGTTCCATTCATAGGTGGCTTTGTAACCTTGATATGAGGAGGCAAATATTGCTTGAGCCATTGTCGTGCCGTCTCCCTCTACTACGCCAGAAGCTTCTTCCAAAGGATTTTTTAGAGTGTAAATATCCATTCCTGTGGAGGTTACGCCAGCCTTTTGGAAATCACTATCTTTCATTTCGGTGGCTGATGCTGTGTAGCAATTGGCAATAATTCCACATGCTCCCGCTACGTAATCATAATTGTCAGAGAGATTTGTTTGTGGAGAATTGTCTGACCAAGTGATCATGACAGTTTCACTTTTGAAGAAATTAGGATTGTATCCGTATAGGGAAGTTGAGCCGTCTGGAGAATGAAGTGAAAGGCAGCTTGTGCCTGTTCCGCCATAAAGATTGCCGACTTCTTGATCTGCAAACATAAAGTTTTCGTTTGTTGGATTGAAGGCGTTGTCTTCAACTTGCAGGGACAATGTTTTATCGCTATTTGGGATCTTGATTGTTTGTGGAGGAGCGATGCCTTTGTAGAAAACAGTGTTGTCGGCTGTGTAAGTGAAAGGCATTGTTGAATTGTTTGCTTCAGATGAATATTTTGTTAACATTACCAATTCATTTTTTGTAGGATCATAGGCGAATCTATATAGGTAAGGTTCAAAACAAGGTCCTTCACAATCAACGTTTAGGATTACTAGTTTTCTGTTTTTGTAAGTTTGAGCCTTGATGGTTCCTACTTCATAGAAATGCATAACGCCACTTACGTCGGTCCATTTTGGAGTTTCGGTTGGGCTCCATCCAGAGGTGTATGAGGTGAGAATATTCTCTCTCAGTGTTCCTGTGATTAAAGTGTCTGTAAGAAGTGGTTTTGCTGTTGGGTAGTATTCGATGTCGCTATTTGCGCTGTAATAAGGAGCAATTCCCGTCAGTGCTTTTGTAGAATCGAATGCGGCAGGTTTTGTTGTGTCAGGAATCACCGGAGTAGTTGGAGTTTGGGCGAAAGGATTAGCGATATTGCAGCCCGCTAGAATAAATAGCGATAGGGAAGCGGCAATTCCTTTCTTTAGCCAATTGTTTTTCATATGTTTTTTTTAGGAAGTTGATATGGCCTATTATCGTCCATTCAGACGAATGTGCGCAAGACAAAAAAAGACCCACCAGATGGCAGGTCTTTTTCTTAAACTTTTTACTAATCGCTTACTTATTCATCAACAAGAATAATGGAGCGAGTACAAGAGTCAAAGTTGATAACAACTTGATCAAAACGTGTAGAGATGGACCGGCTGTGTCCTTGAATGGATCACCAACTGTATCTCCAACAACGGCTGCTTTGTGAGCAAAAGAACCTTTTCCTCCATGTGCGCCAGTCTCGATATATTTCTTAGCATTGTCCCATGCGCCACCACTGTTATTCAAAACTAGAGCCAAAATGATACCAGCGATTGTGCCAACCATCAGAGTTGCACCAACTGCTTCAGGGCCTAGCAAGAATCCAACGGCTGTTGGGCCGATGATAGCGATAAGACCTGGAAGGACCATTTCTTTCAAAGCACCACGTGTGCAGATATCTACACATTGTGCGTAATTTGGTTTTGAAGTTCCCTTCATAATTCCAGGATCTGCTTTGAATTGAGCACGAACATCATTGATGATGTAATAAGCTGCGCGGGAAACTGCGCGAATAGCATATGATGAGAAAATGAAGACAAGCATTGCGCCAAGTAAACCTCCTACGAATACAACTGGCTTAGCCAAGTCGATTGAAGTTAGTTGTACTTCTTCCATGTATGCAGAGAAAAGTAGGAAAGCGGCCAAGGCTGCTGAACCTACAGCATAACCTTTTGTTAAGGCTTTTGTAGTATTTCCAACTGAATCCAAACGATCTGTTCTCTTTCTGACGTCAGCTGTAGCTTGAGACATTTCAACGATACCACCAGCGTTGTCAGTGATAGGGCCAAAGTTGTCCATTGCTAGGATGTATGCGGCTGTAGCCAACATACCCATAGTCGCAACGGCTGTTCCATAAAGTCCACCACCTTCTAGTCCTGTTGCTTTTCCAATGAAGAAAGAACCAAGTAATGCACCGCAGATAACTAGAACTGGCATTCCTGTAGATTCCATTCCAACTGAGAAGCCCATGATGATGTTTGTAGCGCCTCCTGTTTCAGAAGCTTTCGCAATTTCTTGAACAGGGCGATATTTGTATTCTGTATAATATTGAGTAATCCAAACGAAACAAAGACTTGTGAAAATACCAACAACTCCACAAGCAAAGAACCACATCCAATAATCTGTAAGCAATAGATATGTTGCTAATCCAAAGCCGATAGTCGCAAGAAGTGTTGTGACAGCGTAGCCTTTGTTTAGACCTTTCATTGGATCTTGAGATTCCTTAATGCTTACGAACATAACTCCAACCATTGAGGCTAGTAGTCCAAATGCACGAGCAACTAATGGGAAAATAATTCCTTTCAATCCGAAGATAGGGAATAGAGTGATACCCAAAATCATCGCTCCAATATTCTCAGCAGCTGTTGATTCAAAAAGATCAGCTCCACGACCAGCGCAGTCTCCAACGTTGTCTCCAACTAGATCTGCGATAACGGCTGGATTTCGAGGATCATCTTCTGGAATGCCAGCTTCCACTTTTCCAACTAGGTCAGCTCCCACATCGGCAGCTTTTGTATATATTCCACCTCCTAATTGAGCGAATAAAGCAACGAATGATGCTCCAAAACCAAAACCAACTAGAAGAGCTGGAACTTCGGTTGGATTATCCATTCCACCGTATGCAAGGAAAAGTCCACCAACTCCTAATAGTGATAATGTAACAACGAGGATTCCAGAAACGGCGCCTCCACGAAGAGCAATTTGCAAAGCTTTGTTTAAGCTTGTTTGAGCTGCAGAAGCAGTTCTCAAGTTTGCTTTTACGGAAACGAACATTCCAATGTATCCAGCCAAAGCGGAACAGGCTGCGCCTAAAACGAAGGCAACAGTTGTATGCCAAGCGTAACTTGGGTCTCCACTTAGGTAATAAGCACCGAAAATGATTACGGCCAAGATGACTGCAAAAATGGCAATCGTTGTGTATTGGCGTTTCAAAAAGGCCATAGCGCCTTCTTTGATAGCCGCAGCGATCTCTTGCATTTTCTTGTTTCCTTGGTCCTGTTTCAGTACCCAGTGTGCGAGAAGATACGCACCCAACAGTCCGATAAGACTGATGATGAAAATCGAGTAGAACATACGGATATAAGATTAAGGATTAAAATAAACAAAGTTGCTAAAAAAGTCGCCAGTAAATATAGCAATCGAAGGACGTTAGTTCAAGGCTTTTTGTTGAGCCTTGTTGACAAATCGAAACGTCGTTGTGTCTTACTGATGTTTTTATGCCTCCATGATGACTTCACTTAAAGGGAAGCGATGCTTTTTCATGGTGGCGTGTTTGTCGTCTAAAGAGCGATAGCCAATGGCGCAGATTGCGACTGAATATAAACCAACTTTTGGAAGTTCTAGAAGTTCGTCCACTTTTTCTTTGTCGAATCCTTCTATAGGACAGCTATCTATATCAAGCACTGCGCAAGAAGTTAGTATATTTCCTAAGGCGATGTAGACTTGGTTTCTGAGCCAAGTTTTTAATTCTTGTTCGTCTTTTGATCTGACAGTTTGGAGCATGCGTTCTCGGTAGGCTTGAATTTTGGCCGGTTCGAGGTCACCAATTTTTACTTTATCTAGGACATATTTTTCGATGTGTTCTTCAATTTTTGATTCGGAAATTCGGCATAATACTATAAGGTGGGAAGCGTCTGTAATTTGAGATTGATCCCAAGAAAAAGGGCGCATTTTTGTTCTGATTTCAGGGTTTTTAACTACAATGAATTTCCATGGCTGGATGCCGAAAGAAGAAGGAGTGAGGCGCAAAACTTCGAGTAAAGCTTCGAATTCTTTTTCAGGAACTTTTTTGGTTGGATCGAAGGTCTTGGTGGCGTAGCGCCAGTTTAAGTGTCTCAACAAATCTTTGGTCTTCATATGAAAAGTTTAGAGTAAATAATAATGGTTATTTTCGATTGAGAACGGCCAGCATTTCGGCAATCAGTTTTTTCTGACTGGAAGTGTTTTTACTTTCCATGCCGGACTTGAAACAAGTATTTAGGTGATTTTCGAGAATTACTTTTTCAGCTGATTTTAGACATCCTTGGACGGCTTGATTTTGCTGAACGATGTCCATGCAGTATTCTCCTTTTTCCAGCATCTGGATCACTTTTTTCAGCATTCCTTCGGCTTTTTTTAAATGAAGTAGTGATTGTTGTTTTAGTTCTGGTTTCATGATCGAAATTTGTTAAATATTCTTTGTGGTTTTCTGTACCTATGACCCATGTTACAGGTTGGTAGGGGGGAATGCAATATTCAAGGTTGTGTTTTTAAAAAATGAAACTATAATTCAATCATCTTTATTATTTAATCCAATCTATATGATAGGATTTGGTGGAATGATCGGGTCTCTCACAGGAAAAAGTTTCTGGATGCTTGTTTTGGCTGGATGCAACGCTCTTTTCGCGTTAGCAATTTTTGCCGGACTAGTGTTGCTTTTTATCTGGGCGTATAAATCAATGGAAAAGGATCAGTTGAAAAAAATGACGAAGTTGTTTTTGATCGTAGGAATAGTGGGAATGTTTTTGACTGTTAC
The DNA here is from genome assembly GCA_903847465.1 of uncultured Candidatus Peregrinibacteria bacterium. Classification (GTDB taxonomy): domain Bacteria; phylum Patescibacteriota; class Gracilibacteria; order UBA1369; family LOWO2-01-FULL-3; genus CAINDQ01. The sequence goes on along the minus strand of CAINDQ010000096.1, from coordinate 2,867 downwards.
TGGAATGTATTATGAAGCAAAGCCTGCGGTGAAGAGTTCAGCAAATAAACCTTCAACCGTTTTGAAAGGCAATCTAAATGGAACTCCTCTTTTTAATGACTTACAGGGGATTCCTAATGTAAAAGCTCCAGTAGTACCTACAAAAAAGTAGTTTTTTAGAGATTTTTTAAGGCTTTGCTCAATATTTACCAATTTGGGCAAGGCCTTTTAAGTAAACGATGTTGTTGTCAGACTAGTATTTAGTATTATAATTTCGGCGTTTTTGTGATATAATACAGTGATAGATTAAAAGATTTAGGCATATGCGTTATTTCCAAGTGATAGTTCCACAGGGAGATGGGGTAAAGAAAAAAGAAGCAACCTTCGATGAGTTGTTGGTGAATTTCCATAATACTGTAAAGGATGAGCCAATTTCGCTGGAAGTGCTTGGATTTGAGCAATACACTTATATGTTTTTTGCGGTACCGGAGAAATTGTTCGAAACTGTAGAAGGTTTGATTTATTCAACCTATCCGGATTGTGAAATTAAGGAGACTTCGGATTATGTGGATAGTTTCGATCCTACAAAGAAAGGATTTGCTGGGGTAAGGCTAAAGCTTCATTTTGGAGATGTGTATCCTTTCAAGACGTTTGATGAGTTTGAGGATGATTCTCAGAACAGGCTTTTCTCGGTTATTTCCAAGATTTCTTCTGGAGAACAGGTGTGGGTGCAAATGGTGATTGAGGCTAAGGAGGAAACAGCTGGTTATCATTTGAGAATAAGACTGGCGCTTTGGTGGAATAATTTCAAAAAGATTTTCAGTATTAGAGATAGAGTGAGAGTAAAAGGAGAACATGGTGTTATTAAAATAAGAGAACAATTGGCAATTGAGAAAAGCAAAACGGAGCCTTTTGCGTTCACCGCGAGAATGGGTTATATCTCCAAAGATGACACTGAAGCTAGGAGAAAACTGGAGGCTGTGATCAATACTTTCTTCCAATTTAATAAGACTGATATTCAGGAAATGAAAGTTGCTGAAGTGCCTAAGGCAAAGTTTTTGAAGGAATATAAAGAGAGAGCATTGGTGAATCCATATAGAATGAGTCCGAAAGAAGTGGCGACTCTTTATCACATTCCAAATCCGGATGATTGTTCGCACGTAGTGCATGTACTTGCGCGTAAAGCTGAACCACCTCAAGATCTGCCAAAGAAGGGTGATAAGGATGTGAGTCTTTTTGGAGTGACTAACTACCACAACAATTTTGAAATTTTTGGAATCAAGAGAGCGGATAGAAAAAGACATTTGTACTGTGTAGGTAAGTCCGGTTCTGGAAAATCAAAACTTTTGGAGCTTTTGATTAAGGAAGATCTTGACGCTGGAAAAGGTGTGGGAGTGCTAGATCCCCATGGAGATTTGGTTGATAATTGTATGGAATTTGTGCCTAAGCATAGAATCAAAGATGTAGTTTATTTTGATCCGGCGGACATTGAATTCCCGATTTCTTTCAATCCTCTTGAGAATGTGGATGAAGCTTACAAGATGCAGGTGACTCTTGGCTTTATCCAGATTTTCAAGAAATTGTTTGGAACTAACTGGAGTGATAGGTTGGAGCACGTACTGCGTTATACGGTGCTCGCTTTGCTTGATAGTCCAAACACAACGGTACTTTCCATTCTAAAGATGCTGACGGATAAAAACTATCGTCAGAATATCGTTTCTCGTATCAAGGATAGTGTCGTAAAGAATTTCTGGGTTTCGGAATTTGCGGGATGGAGTGAGAAATTTGATGCGGAGGCGATCACCCCACTTTTGAATAAGGTAGGTCAGTTCGTGGCAACGAACATGATTAGAAATATCATTGGTCAGCCTGAAAACAAGATCAATATCCGTGAAATTATGGATAATGAAAAGATTTTGTTTATGAAGGTTTCCAAAGGTTTGCTAGGTGAAGAAAACAGTTCATTGCTTGGTTCCATGATCATCACGAAGCTATATCAGGCGGCGATGAGTAGAGCGGACGAGAAGGAAGAATTCCGTAAAGATTTCTACTTCTATGTGGATGAGTTCCAGAACTTTGCGACGGAAACTTTTGCGGAAATTTTGTCGGAAGCCAGAAAATATAAATTGAATTTAACGATTGCTCATCAGTATATGGGACAGGTTTCTGATTTAGTGAAGAAGACGGTTTTTGGTAACGTTGGTTCGATTGTGAGCTTCCGTGTAGGTGCGGACGATGCGAATCATTTAGCGGGTGAATACAATCCTATCTTTAAGGAGAGAGATATTATCAATCTTGGTGTGCGTGAGTTTTATTGCAAGATGTCGGTTGATGGTGAAATCAGAGAAGCGTTCTCTGGCAGAACTTTGACTGTTCCAAAATGTCCTGAAACTTATGTGCATGAGATTATCGAAAACTCTCGAAAAACTTACTGCAATAACCGTGCGGCTGTAGAAAAGACTTTGGCCAAATGGGATGAGGCAGGGGAGTTTGAGAATGCAGGACCACAGGAGGATCCGGACTTTGAGGAACCGTTAATTTAATATGAAAACCTTTTGGAAAAAGGTTTTCATTGCTTTCGAAAAGGAGAAGGATGTTTTTTTGCTCGGGGCCCACAAGACCCGTAGCAAAAAAACGGTTGTTTGATATTTGGGTGCATGGCTAAAAGTTTCGCGATCGTGATCGCTCACTAGTGATAGAACTTCTATTGTAAGGCGTACTCATAAAATGATATAAATTGAGGAGCAATCTCATTAAATTTTTCCTATGAAAAAAACTATTTCCAAGGCTTTGAAGGTTTTGAAGCCTGTAGTCGGAAGCTCTCTTTTTATAGACAAGATTCCGGGCTATTTTTTGATCGTCTGTTTGGTGGCTTCGTTTTTGTTTTT
>CAINDQ010000095.1 GCA_903847465.1 uncultured Candidatus Peregrinibacteria bacterium | reverse complement strand
TATTATTCCGAAGATGATGGCGAAAATTATTTCCATGAGTCCGATTAGTGCCCCAAGTCCAGCGTCAATATGTTTTACTCCGGCTATGACAAGCCAAAATCCTAGCATTGCGGCAATGCTGTAGCAGATTTGCCATAACCAAGTTATCGAAAAACTTGGCATTATTTGATTCTCTCCAATGCTGATTGAGATGATGAAATTTGTAATGAGAATTATTACCCAACTTAAAATTATTAGGTAAAGAGATGAATATTTGCTCGATAACTTTTTTGAAAAGGCGACTTCGCCGCCGCTTGTTATCCCGCTTATTATAGCCATTAATGCTGCGAGTAAAGTTAGTGACGAAACTGAGAATGGGAAAATTAGATACATGCCTGTAATTGCCATCAAAGAGGAGATTATTTTAAGGCCTGTTAGTTTTTCTTTTAAAAAAAATAATCCGATGAAGTTCATTGTTAAATACATTGATACGAAAAAGAGTAGTGATGCGCTACCGATATCCATATGGTTGAATGCATAAAAAAGTGGGGCTTGCGTCATGGAAGTAAAAACCAGAAAAACTATAAGCCACTTGATATCTTCTTTTTCAATTTTGATGATTTCTTTTCTGAGTAATGCAAAAGGAATTAGGATTATGAGAATGATTACCGCCCTTGTCCAACCTTGGTAAAAATTGTCCATTGAGCCAATAAGCCGTGACCATACTCCGTAACTACTAAACATTAACGCGGAAATTAGGACCAAAAGAGCACCGTATTTTTGATTTTGGGAAGGCATGCTGAAATTGTATCACATGTTTTGGCTCCCGAGGACGGATTCACCCCTCAAGGGGGTGTGAACTTCGAACCCGTATCTTGTAAATGCATGTTGAAAACTCGCTGAACGCTTTTGCGTCCATCGATTTTTCAATGGCTCCCGAGGACGGATTCGAACCGTCGACCAACTCGTTAACAGCGAGCTGCGCTACCGCTGCGCTACTCGGGAGTATGAAAGTGCAGATGTCCCTGCCAGAAGCGGGAACGCGATAAATATATATAACAGAGGCCTTATTTTCAATAGAATTTGCAAAAGAGGTGGTAGGAAGCGTGGAATAGGCTTTATATTGACCAAATCGTTAAATGATGATATTTTACTCATCCTTGTTTTTAATTTTGAATATTATGAATGCTGAAGAGAGAGCACAAATTAGAATTGAAGAACATCTTCAGGATAGAGGAATTTTGGAGCCAACTGCGGCAAAAGGGATGCTAGTCTTTGGATGTTTCAGTGCCTTAGCTGGCTATATAGGAGGTTGCGAGTCTACGGCCCAGTTAATTAATTCTGTACCGCCTGACTTAATGGCTCAAGAAATTAGAAAAGAGGCCATGTATGTGCTTGATAATTTAGATTCTTTTAAAGGATTTGGAAATGATATTATAAATGCTTCTTTTGTAGGAGTAATTGGTGCCGGTGTGGGAATGGCGGTTGGCAAACTTTTAGATTTGATTGGAAAAGCAAGAAGTCGAGTGGCTATACCGGGAATTGATGAAGATGCGGATGGAAGGGAAGAGTAAAGTAAAAGTCTTTTAGATCTTCTCCAACACCTTGATATCTCTTGCCACAATTTGTTCTTCGCGGTCGTAGGTGTAGGTTTGGGTGACTTTGTAGCCACAACGTTTGGCTAGTTCAGCGAACTTTGGGAGGTGAATCAGGTTTGCGCCCGATTTGTAGGCGGTTACACACATCACGATTTTGCAGTGCTTTGGAGTTAAAGCGTAGATGTTTTGGAGCCAATTCATGTGAAGGTTGGTGAGTTCACGGAAGGCATATTCCTGATATTCTAAATCTGGAACTTTGCTGATTGGTTTGCCAAGATATCCTTCTGTAACAACTAAATCTATTTTTTCAGGAAGATCCATTTTTTGAATGTACTGAGCGTCTTTTTGAAAAAGGCGGAAAGGACTTTCTGTTTTGAATTCTTTTTGGGCCCAAGCGCAATTTTCTTTCGAGAAATCGATCATGCGTGGATCTAGATCTGAGCCGACGGCTGTTTTATTTAGCAACATAGCTTCGATCAAAACTGTGCCGGTTCCACAGAAAGGATCGTAGATTGTTTTGGCATCTACTTCAGCTAGATTGATCATGATTTGGGCAAGTTTTGGTGGAAGCATTCCGACACGAGCGTCTTTTTTTGGCTTGTCGTAGTCGCGAAGAGAATAGGAATCGATGTCTTGAATGGCTACGGTTTCACCGATGAATAAATTTCGAACACCGCGGATTAAGCAGATGTCTATGCCTTTTTCGACCACTCTAGCTTTGTAGATGGTGGAAGGTTTCGTGTTGCTGAAATCTTTATTTACGAAACGGCAATTGATTCCCAAAGATTTTAAGATTTTTTTAGAAAAATTTAATAATTGTCTGATATCAAGTTCATTAGGATTCTTGAAACTGAGGAGACTTACCGCGAAAGGCAATTTGCCGGAATAATTTTCGAATGATTTGCGAAGTTTTGCTTCAATGATTGGAAAGATTTTTGGTAGCAGATTGCGACAATCGCCTTCGTAGGGGATGTTGTCAAAAATTTCAACAATCTTGATGGTGCCGCCGAGGCTGTTTTGGAGGCCTTGGGGATTGATCTTTGGAATTTCAAAAATAGCGGTGTCGATATTGCGTTCCTGAAGCTTGTCTTTTCCAAGCACGCTCACTAATTCTGCAAAACACAGTTCCTTTTTTCTGCCGAGTTCGAAGGCAAATAAGCTCATTTTTTATTTATTAATCAATAATATTTATGCTCCCAAATCTCTCAAAATTGACTTCCGATGAATGGTTCATTTTGGTCGCTTTTGTGCTCAGTTTACTCGTTAGTTTCCTGTTTGGCTATATAGTTTTTCGGTATGTTCAGGTTGATCTTTGCAAAAGTCCGATCGAAATGGTTTAACCTAGGATAGTATCTATAAAGAAAAAATCTTCCAACGGCAATAGATAAATCCGAAATGCTGTTGAGTTTGAGGCTAGGTGGCGGTATTTTGCTGGCACGTAATTAAGTTCGAATTAACCCAAGAAATATGGCAATGTCATTGAATAGAGTGCAGTTGATCGGGAATTTGACCCGCGATCCTGAGATGAAACAGATCCCTGGAGGACAAGTGGTAACAAGTTTTGGAATCGCTACAAATTTTACTTGGACTTCAAAAGCAGGTGAGAAACAAAGCAAAACAGAATTTCATAATATCGTGGTTTGGGGAAAACTTGCGGAGATTTGTGGCCAGTATTTGAGAAAAGGAAGCAAATGTTACGTAGAAGGAAGACTTCAAACTAGAGATTGGGAAGGCGAGGACGGTGTAAAGAGATACAGAACTGAAGTGATTGCCGATAACATGATTATGCTGGATAGAAAAGGCGGAGAAGGTGATATGGGTGGAATGCCTTCAGATTCAAAATCCGGCTCGTCAGACGATTTCTCTTCTGATGTAGCGGCACCTCCAGCTTCAGAAGGTGAGGTAAAAATTGATGATTTGCCGTTCTAAGGAGTTATTGAAATCTCCTGACGATATCCGCAGCTTTTTCTATGAAGGCTTTGTGCTTTTCAGGGATTTTTTTATCGCGGGCGCGTGGACTTAGTTCGCGGAGTCTTCTGTATAGGGCTTTTTCTTCTGGAGTGTTTTGAATACCTGGTTTAAATAATTGACTCATTGCTTGTTCGAATTCTGGATCTTTCCAGTTCCATCTCATATCGTAGGTTCCATCTTGGTTGTCTATCAAAATGTATTTGCAGTCTGGATCTTTGGCGGTTTCTTCTTTGCAAAACCTCTCGAGTTCTTTGGCTAATTGCTGAGCTTTTTCGTTTTCTTCATTGGTTGTGATTGTCACGTATCCTGTATCGAAAAACATACATTCCATGGGGTTTTGAGGATTTTCTTTCAAATGTCCACTGCAGGATTGGCCTGAATACGTATAATCTTTTTCGTTTAAGGCTTGAGCAAGGGTGCGAACTGGTTCATCGATCTCAAATCCTGGTTTTTTGCCCCATTCAAAATTTCTATAGAAAGAAGCTTTGTCACTTAATTCTAATCTTTTTCTTTCGGCGAAACTTATTGTTACTCCTAATTTCTCTAGGCTAGCTCTAGCCTTGAGTAATATCAATTTTAATCTGTTTTTTTCTTGTTGTTCTTCAGGAATTCCATCCAGATGTGGAGCTTTTGCAAAAAAACTCGCTTTTCTTCCGGCGGCATATCTTAGTCGCCAAGCTTGTTTTGTAAGTCCGCTCATTCTAGTTGTTTGAGCTTGAAACCACTCACTGTCTTGAGGTTGAGTTTCTGCTTGCGGATCTGTTTCTTTTTTTATTTCTATCATGTTTGTAATTTTGAAAAAGGGCGCTAGCGCGGATCCTTTCAGAATGGTGGCCTTTTAAGAGAGGCGTATTCTGTGGGGATTGAGCTAGCGCCCAATCGAACGCTACTTAAGGTGGCATTTCCCCTCAACTTTAAGATGAGAGAAAGGAGCACGGGTCCTTAAGAGCGGTATTTTGCAGGAGAACCCAATCAGTTCTCTAGCTTGGCGCTTACCTTGCGGTAAACATTTCCCTACCGTTCTTTGGTGGTTTATTTTAGAACGGGGATCACCGTCCGTTCTTTTGTATTTTTGTTTTTTGGTTCTGTTGTCCCTTGATTTTTGAAGTGACAATAGAATTTTGTATTTTTGTTGAGTTTGTTTTTGTTTTTTCCCTCTATAAGTAGAGGGGACTTAACGTGGCATGATTGGTGCCAACGAAAAGTAGGGAGTGGAGAAGGAGAAATAATATTGAAAGATTTCTCCTTCAGCAGCCCCCACTTTCCGGTGTTAAGAATGAGGACAAGAACTGTAGGGCGATTTTTTAAAGATCGAGGACACAACTAAATTCTGATATTGTAGCATTTTTTCAGAGTTTTTTCAACTTCTAATCACTATTTAT
>CAINDQ010000094.1 GCA_903847465.1 uncultured Candidatus Peregrinibacteria bacterium | reverse complement strand
GGTTATCGTATTAGTTGAAAATAACGAATATAGAAACGAAATTCTGGGAAACGCACTCGAAGTCAAAGCTCGTGGCGGTTACATCATCGGAGTTTCTCCTGTAAAAGAAGAAGTTTTTGATTTCTGGATCAAGGTCCCGGACACAGGAGACACCTATCCGATCGTCAACATCATTCCAATCCAAATCTTAGCATATCAATTAGCTCTTCTGCGCAAGAACGACCCTGACATGCCTAGGAATTTGGCCAAAAGTGTAACCGTAAAATAATATGAAAAAAATATTTACAAAAAAACAAAACAAAAGACTGATTGTTCTCGCGTTAGGTGTGCTTATGTTGGCAATGCTAGTTGGCGTTTTTGCCCTAGTATTTCTCGATGAAACATACAAACCATGCCGAGAATACAAACTTGATAATGAACCACGTATCGCCGGAGTTGATAAAAATGTCGGCTATTTCACCTATTTGAATGTTCCATCGTCTTCTTGCCGCCAAACCGCCAGCCCAGACGCAATATCTTTTGAAGAAAAAGGACCATATGCCGAACAAAAATCATGTGAAGCAGATCAATATGGCAAAACATACGTCACCGACTCTTACGAAAAATGCGCTTTTGGATGCTTTGCCGGAAACTGTATGGAAAAATGTCAGGATCCAAACAAAGATAATATTTTCGCAAAAGGAGTAGCTCTCGGTTTTGACGTAAAATCCACAGGTCTAAATCCAACCACAGCAATTCCATCAAGACTTGAAGATTATTGCACGGACGAATTAAACCAAGACAATGTCTTACTTTCAAAGTTCCTCGCCAAGAGAGTTTGTGATAAAAACAATTACGTAAATGCAAATGTAGTTGAATGCTCAAACGTTTGTTTTGATGGCGCCTGCCAAAAAGATGCTTTCCGTTATTGCGGAGATTCTGACATGAACGACAAAGGCAAAATTAATGGAACAGTAAGCTATTATGATGCTTCCGCCAAACAACCAAAATTTGTCGAAGACACATGTTTAGACACAAAAACAGTTACAGAATATTTCTGCGGAGCAGACAAACTCCCTCATAGATATGTTCTCAACTGCAGGAAAAGTTGTACAAGCGGTCAATGCATCCAATAAAAATCATTCGATTTTGAGAGAAAACTTATAGCACTCAGAGGATTTTCTGCTATAATCTTTTCAGCAAATTACCTCTCATTTCTATGTATACAAAAAATACCAAGATTGTTTGCACACTCGGTCCTTCCAGCGATTCTGTTTCCGAAATAACAAATCTGATTCATGCTGGAATGAATGTCGCCAGACTGAATTTTTCACATGGCACCTACGAACATCACTTAAAGATTATCAAAAATCTTCGCATTGCCGAAAAAGCAACCGGCCGCAGAATAGCCATTTTACAAGATCTACAAGGCCCAAAAATCCGCCTCGGAGAACTGCCTGCTGAAGGAATTGAAATTAAAAAAGGTGAAACTATTGAACTCACAATCAATAAAGTTCTAGGTAAAAAAACTCCAAAAGGAACCATCGTTCCAATTCAATACAAAGGAATTATCAAAGACGCCAAAGAGAAAGATCTTCTCATGATCAACGATGGCATCATTGAAGTAAAAATTACAAAAGTCACAAAGACCAGTTTGTTTTGCAAGGTGACCGCAGGAGGATTACTCAAAACCAAACAAGGCGTAAACTCCTCGACCGCATCTATTTCAGCAAAACCAATCACCGAAAAAGATCGCAAAGACTTAGAATTTGGCCTAAAAAATAATGTCGACTATGTTGCACTCTCTTTTGTCAGAGAACCAAAAGACATCGAAGACCTTCGCACCCTCATTCACAAACACAAGAAAGACGCCAAAATCGTAGCCAAAATAGAAAGACACGAAGCCGTAGAAAATCTCGAAAAAATAATTGAAATCTCCGACGCCGTCATGGTCGCTCGTGGCGACCTCGGCATAGACTTACCAGCCGCACAGGTTCCAATTGTGCAAAAAAGAATGATTTCCTTAGCAAATAAACACGCTAAACCAGTCATCACCGCAACTCAAGTTCTTCAATCTATGGTCGAAAATCCAATTGCGACAAGAGCCGAAATCTCCGACGCCGCCAACGCCGTCTTTGATTCCACAGACGCCATCATGCTTTCCAATGAATCAGCCGTCGGCAAATACCCATTCAAAGCCGCCGCGACCTTAAGCAAAGTCGCCGAAACAGTAGAAGGCGAAATGCAGAAACATCCTGAATTACTCGAACACTTAATTCCAATCAGAACAGCTGGCACCCTCAACGCCACCTGCCTGAACGCCTGCGAACTCGCCAAAGACACCAACGCCAATTTCATCGTGGTCTACACTAAGAGCGGTTATACCGCCAGACACGTCGCCAAGTATCGCCCATTCATCCCAATCATCACCATCGTAGTATCAGAACGAATCGCTAGAGAACTTACTTTGGTCTGGGGTTTGAACAAAATATTTGTACAATCTTTGACGGGCAAAGGAAGCCAAAAAACAGATAAAATAGTCCAATTTTTGAAAAAAGAAAGAATCGTTAAGAAAGGTCAAAAAATAGTCATCGTCGGTAGTG
>CAINDQ010000093.1 GCA_903847465.1 uncultured Candidatus Peregrinibacteria bacterium | reverse complement strand
ACAATGCTTTCTCCAGTATGAATTCCCAGCGGATCGAAATTTTCCATGTTGCAAACCGTGATGCAATTATCAAAGCGATCACGCACCACTTCGTATTCCACTTCCTTCCATCCTTTTAAATTTTCTTCCACCAAAACTTGCGGACTATATGAAAAAGCAGTCTCGAGAAGTGGCGTCAGTTCCTTAGTATTTGCGGCAAATCCACTTCCCTTTCCGCCCAAAGCAAAGGCCGCTCTTATTATTACCGGGTAGCCGATTTTTTCAGCAGCGGCTAGGGCAGATTTCGTGTTTATGCAGGCGAAACTTCTTGGCATTTTTACGCCAATTTTGGTCAATTCTTGGTTGAAAAGTTCACGATCTTCGGTGTTGATAATTGTTTCCACCGACGTCCCAAGCACTTGCACTTTATATTTTTTTAGAATTCCTTTTTTGAATAATTCAACTCCACAATTTAGAGCCGTCTGTCCGCCAAACGCTAAAAATATTCCATCCGGTTTTTCTTTTTTGATTACTTTTTCTACGAAATAGGCATTCACCGGCAAGAGATAAATTTTATCTGCGAGCCCTTTGCTTGTTTGAATCGTCGCAACATTTGGATTTACCAAAACAGAATAAATGCCTTCTTCCTTGAGTGCTTTTATCGCCTGAGAACCAGAATAATCAAATTCGCCGGCTTCGCCAATTTTCAGTGCGCCGCTTCCCAATACCAAAACCTTCTTTATTTTAGGGCGATTTTCGCCGGAGATTTTGCCAAAAGGTTTTTGGGACGATTTTGCGGGCATTGATTTACGAGCTAGTTTGGACAGATCTTACTGAAAAATTGTAAAAAAGTAAAATTTTCCGATTTTTTTACAAATCGCAAAACAAAACAGCACAAAACTCACCCATCGCCTTGACCCACCTAAAACTCCATCTCGTGAGCCTCGCCTTCCCCGTCTTTCACAATTTTCCAGCTCAAAACTGGCATTAATTTTCCCTCCACTCCAAATCCGGAAGCTTTTGGATGACCGCCGCCGCCCCATTTCGAAGCGACTTCGGAAAGATTTATATCATTTCTTTGAGTGCGCAAAGATCCCTTCACCAAGCCATGTTCGTCCTCACTCAAAAGCACGCAATATTTGCTGTCTGGTACAGAATTTAAATAATCAATCACCCCTCCGTTGTCTTTTGAAGTCGTTCCGCACGCTTCATAATCATCTTTGTTCACTGCCGAAACAGTCACGCCTTCGTCATTTACATAAGATCTCTCCATGATTTTCCCCCACAATCTGAGTCTATTTATCGGAGTAGTGTGGAATAATTCTTTGCCAATTCTTTTGAAATCCCCGCCTTTCAGGGTCAATTCACTCGCCACTTTGTAAACCTCGGCGTCCGTATTGCTGTGCATAAGACTTCCAGTATCGAAATAAATGCCATGCAAAAGCGCTGTCGCCACATCAATCGTAATTGGCCACCCACAGAATTTAAAGAATTTATACATGATAAAACAAGTCGCGCACGCCCGACTATCTACCGGATTTATTGTTCCAAAAAAGTTATTCGATTCGTGATGATCAAAGTTGATAAACGGCTTATCTCCAGTCAAAATCTCCGGCTTCTTTTCTGTGAATTTGAAAAGTTTCAGGTCTCCACAATCCACACTCACGATCACATCAAAATCTTCATAATTGAAATCCGTCACATAATCCTCCGCCCCTTTCAAAAAAGCGCTATTCGCCGGAATCGTATCCACGCAGGCGGATGTCACTTTTTTGCCCATGCTCTCCAATCCCATTCGCAAAGCAAGATTGCTTCCGATCGCATCACCATCCGGACTTCTGTGTGAAACAATCACGATTTTTTCAGCTTCAAATAGAGCCTTTTTTGCTCTGTAGAATTCCGTTTTCAGATTTTCGGATAGATAGCACTCCATGGACAATTATTGCTTATAAAGGAAGAAATACTAACACTTTTTGAGGCGAGAAGGAAAGCTCCCGAGCGAAAAACAGATTGCAAAATAGGGGCTAATGTTGAAACATGAAACATGTGATAAAAGAAAAAATTACACAATTTGCGAAAAGTATTGGATTTGACCTCGTCGGTTTCTCGGATATAAAGGTTGATGAAAAGAATTTCAAATTTTACAAAGATTGGCTTAAAAAAGGCAATGCATCCAGCATGGATTACTTGCAAAAAACTTCTCCGCGCAAAGATTTGAAGGAAATTTTACCGTCGGCAAATACCGTGATTTCCTTGGCCACGAATTATTATTATGAGCAAAAGCCGCTGAAGCAAGGGAATGGTCGTGTTGCTCGCTACGCCTACGGTCGTGATTATCACAAAATTATTGGCAAGAAATTGAAACAGCTCGAAGCATTTATCAAAACTTTAGATGCGAACGCGGAGACAAAATCATATGTAGATACCGGTCCGATTTTGGAAAGAAGTTTTGCAGAAAAATCAGGACTCGGAACAGTCGGGAAAAACTCTTGTTTGATTACGAAAGAATTTGGGTCGTGGGTTTTTATTTCCGAAATAATTACTAGTTTGAAAATAAAAAGCACCAATAAAATTCTCAAAAAACCTTCATCAAAAAAAGATTTCGCCATCTGTGGCACGTGTACGCGCTGTATTGATTCTTGCCCTATGCAAGCCATTGTTTCGCCAGGCACAATCGACGCTCGCAAATGTATTTCTTATTTAACAATCGAAAACAAAAAACAAATTCCGAAAAAAATTCAGGCGATAATAAAAAAATCCAAACGATTATATGGTTGTGATATTTGCCAAGAAGTTTGTCCGCACAATTGTCGTGCCAAAGAAAATAATCACGAAGAATTTTACAATCAACCCATCGCCACCGATCAGCTCAATCTCCAAAAAATCCTCGCTATAAAATCAGACGCCGAATTTTTAAAAACCTTCGCCGGCTCCCCGCTCATGCGCGCAAAAAGAAAAGGACTGCAAAGGAACGCAAATATTCTATAGAGGACTTGCTAATGTTTACTACCATCTTCCGCTTCCACCTCGGCGATCTCCTCCGCCCGAGGTTGTCGGATCTTTCATCCATCCTGGAACAGGCTCAATGCTGTCCCCAAACACTCTCTGTAAAGCCGTGTAAGTCGCCGTCACGTAAGCGTGAACTTCAGGACCTCTTCTACCACTATCCATTCTTTCTAGCTGAAGCTTTGCCTGAGGAGGTAAAACTCTATTTAATTGATATCTGATTTTGTTACAAACGATTCCTTTGACGAAGTCGGCTCCGATATATTGATTATCTTGAGCGATCAACAAAGCGATAATTGCATGTCTTACTTCCTCCGCTATTCTTTCTGTGCCTGGAGCAATTCCTCTGGCTTCTCGTCCTTGAGGAGCTGTTGCCGGTCGTTGGGAAGGGGCAGAAGGTTGCTGAGGAGCAGAAGGTCTTTGAGCAGCAGTAGTTCCCGGGACTGGTAAGCCGGCTTTTATTGCCGCTCTTCTTTCGAGGGCGGCCAATCTTCCTTCTTCTTGAGCTGCCTTTTGAGCAGCTTGGCGCGCTCTCTCTACGGCGGCTCTGTCATTTGGATCTATGGCAGGAGCGGGAGCTGGCGCAGGTGCAGGTGCAGGTGACGTTGATGCTGGTGCCGAGGCCTTTGGTAAAGCGGCACATCGAGAATCGCTTTCGGCAGGTCTTTTATCAGCCAATTCCTTTGCGGCAATCGCTGCATGAACGCGACGTGTTGCGTCTTGAAGATCAGTTGTTAGTTTAGCAAGTCTTTCTTTTATCCGAGGGATGATTTCGCAAGCTTGCTCAATTCTATCAAGAAGAAGAACAGCCTGCTCCAAAAATGTATAAGGATTGGCCTTTCTCAATGGCGCCAAATTTTTATAATTGTCACATGCATCATAGAGCATAATTGGAATTCCCATTTCTCCCACAGTATCGCAAAGATGTGTAATCTCGGAAGCTTCCTTTACAAGAGCCTCGAAATCAACTCCTTCAACAAAAACATTATTCAGTCTATCTTTGGCCAACTTCCCTACGGCATTTATACCAATTGAAAGTTGAGCAGCTGTAGAAGCAGTTTTCCCTAAAGCAAAAGCGCCATCTTTAATCGCTCCATGAGGCAAAGCTCGGAATCGCGCGTCTAAAGCAGCCAATTCCGCCGTTAATGTTTCGTTAACAGGCGTAGCAGCTTCGATTGCTGGCACCGCTGGAGCAGGTTCATCTCCCCCACCAACCATTTCGTCAACAGATACTCGGTCAAACCATTCCTCATCTCCGCCGCCAACCACTTCGTCAGTATTTTTTCCCGCAGGTTTTGAAGCTGGAACAGAAGCAGTTCCTGTAACTCCCAATTTGCGTTGACCACCTTTACCAGAACCCACAGAACCCAAGGCTTTTTTTACTTGAGCGTCAGTTCCTTTTACATTTGTAACAACCGACTTCAGCACTGCAGGATCTTCTCCAGCCTTTATTGCCACAGGGCTTGTTTTTGGCACACGCTTTTCTTCAGTTACTACCACTCTTCTAGCGTCTATTTGGCACATAGATATTGGATTAGGTTGTTAAAAATTTACCGCTAAGTCGGCTTCTTTACAAGTCGATTTATCGTGGTATAGCTTTTCTTGAACTCCCTTGATCGATTCTTTTAGCCAATCATTCAATGCTCTCACTTCAAAAATAATTCCTTCTTGAACTCCTGTTTGGTCAGACTTATCCGCACAATCAAAATATGCATCCGTAACTTTTTTCACAGTTTCGTGATGGCTTTTACTCGCTCCGTCATCTTTGCGATCATCATTTTGCTTATAAATCCATTTTTCTTTAAGAACACTTTCTAGTCCATTTCCATGCTTTTTCAAAATTGCTTCGTAGCGTTGCTTGTATTCTTTTCCAAAATTTTCAAACGGACCTCCAAATTGTGCATGGACCAAAGCCGTTCCAATCAATTGATACAAATCAATATCATTCAAATGCATTCGACCAAGCATATCGGTTCTGCCAATCAGCTCGGTCATGAAAGGTAATTTTGTGCTAGGTCCATTTGCGTCATAAAGCATTAGTCTTGCTCCAGTTGCGTGGTCCTGATTTGTGCAAAAAGAGTCCTCTGAATAACGGAATCCTTTTTCTGTCGAGAGTAAAACAGCACTTCCCAAATAGGCCGCATTTTCCGGAGAAAGCCTTCCCGGAATACCAACCTGTAATTGCAGATTGTCAGGGGTAACGATACCAGCTTTCACCAACATAAGAATAAATGCTTTTAATTCCGAGCCACTCAAAGAAGCCGGCAAAAGCAAAACATCATCCATGTATTGCAAATGAAATTGAGTAGAAGAAAGTCCCATCAAATCTTTTAAAGCCTGTAATCTTTCAGGATTCCAATTTGATACATGCAGTTTTCCACCAATAGACACATACCCCAAACAATCTTTGCGATACATTTTGAGGCTGGAAGTTATTCGATCTTCATTATCGGCGACGAGAGTTTCGACACTTTTCTCGTCATATTCTTGAAAGCGATGTAGCTCGATTTCATTACTTACCACTGGCACTTCTAATATTTGGCCATCAGTCAGAAGGGCTTGAGCTCTGCTCTCGGGAGCCTCCAATTCCTGACCAACTTTCAACATGCGTGCCGCAAAAAGAGAAGACATTGTTCGGAAAGAAGCGGTGCTTAAAGCTTGAACGTTTCTTCTCAAGCTGGCGTGTTCTTTAGAATCTGTGGTTTCGCCCTCAGCTTCCTCGGGATTTTGTGCGTTTTGAGCACCAATTTTGGTGTCATGCACAATTCGAAAAATGCTAAAATATTTTGCTGAATTTAAGGAGTCTTGCAAAAAGATATTTGCGGTGCCGGGAGAGACACAACTAATTCCTTGCCAATATTGTCTTACGTCGCGCTCCAATTCAGCAAAAAGCTTGAATTCTCTTTCTCCCAGAGTTGGCTCTGGTGCTGGTGGCGCCGAAGCATTGGGCTGTTCTTCATCATGACCGAATCGCTGAGGAGCAGGTAAAGATTTTCTATAAAATTCTCGATCGAAATCTTTGATTCTTTCATTTGTTCTCACGTATGCGCCTGCGCACAAAAAGATCTGTTGAAGTAAACGATATCTGGTTGTTGCAGGGGTCTGTTCACTAAAAGCCGCAGCAAAAGTGTCAACGTCGTATACGCCCAATTCACCAAGTTTTGCCATAGATTCGTACACTTCCGGATAATCTTCTTTAGTAAACAAAGTGGCGATAGTTTCCGTCACCATTTTTTCCATAACGGTTCGAGCAATCAAAGGAGTTAAGCCCCAAGTTTTTTGCAAAGCCACCTCCATTCGCAAAACTATATCCGAGCCTTCTTCGACAACTTTCGACATATCAGGGTATCCATAGCTGTCATACATATATCCGCCTCGTCTAGAGTTTTTTGCATGAGATAAGCGTCTCATATTGGAATGCATTTCATCTTTGTATTCTTCGATTACGGCCTGGCTTCTTCGATAAGCTCCCACGCAAAAGAAAAATTCTCTTAACAAAGAATACTTTTGCTCAAGAGGAGATTCTGAGGCGACGCCCGCCCTAAAAGCATCAAAATCAATCACTCCCCACTCGGATAAAGTTTTTAATATTTCTATGGTTTCTTTGAAAACATCTTTGTTTAAAAGTGGAAAAACGGCATCTTCATGAGTAAGGAGGGGATAATATTCTTCCATCACAGGCATCATTCTCAAGTGTTCGGAAACCAGCTGTCTAAAGTCTTCCGGAGTCACCAATTTCAAAACTACCAAAATATTTACTGCCGCAATAAAGTCGATGCCGTCCTCGGCAATCAAGATACGCTTTAGGTGTATTTGTCCGGAAGCATCCCTAGCTTTCTCATGAACCTTTTCGGCAATACGAGCTTCGATTTGCTCAGGCGTCAGGGCGGCCAAATCGCTGTCATCTCTATCGTCGCGACGTCGTCTATCTTTTTCTTCCCAAGTAAGAGTTCCGGCTGCTTCTTTCTTTGCCCATTCACGTCGTTCGCGTTTTCTTTCTCGAAGGCGTTTTTTTCTCCACTTCTCTCCTTCCTTTGTTTCTTCTCTCGATTCCAACTCCAATTCGGCAATTTTTTCTGGAGACAAATCGCCAACCATCCACTCAAATATTCCCTCCACTTCTGCCCATGTCAAAAGCCCCATGATTTGGGCATCCAAAATATTTGAAATAATCAGATCGCGATTAATCGAAGCTTTCGCTTCTCTTTCTCCCGCCGCCCTTCTGAGCCCTCCAGCATTATGGCTAAATGGATTGGTCCCAAAAAGCCGATCATTCATTGCTTTCTGCGCCTGAGGATTTGGCACGTTTTGAAATTTTTGGAGGAAAGTCAAAAATCCTTTTGGTGGCCTAAAAGGGTTTGGAAATTTAGTGGCGTACAGCGCAAAATAAATGCGAATTATTTTATCATTCAGGCACCCACACTCAGTTTTTACTTGTTTGAAAAAGGAGAAGATGGAATTGGAAGGAGTCTCAAAAGGGTTTTCAGAACCACCATCGCTCACTTCCAAAGATTGATCTTTTGGCATTGGCAACATGAGCCTTCCGGCGTCGGCGCTGGCCGCTAATAATTTTTTTTGTTCAGATTGGAATAGGCGATGTTTCAATACTCCAGGAATTAATCTTGCTCTTTCTCGAAGAGGAACAGACAAGGGAACGGCAACCTCTTTTAGAATCGCCGGAGTGATTACTTCATCATCCATTTTGAGTTCTTTCATGCGTTCTTCTCCCACGCATGTCAGCATTAGTCCGGAAAATCCAGGGATGCTCAAGGTTGTTTCTCCGCCCTCCATTGCGCTAACAATGGTTGAATAAGGAGCACTTAGTTTTGCAAATTCTTTAAACAATTCAAAAGATTCAGGCCTTTTGTTGGAGGCAACTTCGTTGACATGATGGATTGCAAATTCAACTATGCTTGTTGCTCTTTGTAAATTCCCAATGCCATATTTTTTAGCAATTTCGCACGAAAACCCAAAAGCTTCTTTAGAATTTAAACCCTGAACTGCGACCAATTTATGCCCAGCCTTCTTATACAAATCCATCGCATAAGTAAAACCAAATCCGGCTTCATGGGCAACATCCGCAACAAGTGATCGGCCTTCTTCACAGTAGCCAACTTGAAGAGTTCCGTCGGTTATCACACATTCATCACCTTTAGCATCAAAGACTTCGGAAATATCAAAATTTTCTTTGAACCACCAAGGTTCTTCTCCCGAAGTATAAATATCCGCCACAATTTTCATCGCAAATTTTAGCGCCTCAAGAGGATCCAGATCATGTTTTGAATTCGCCTCATAAAATTCTTGCAAACGATCCATTACCAATCCTTTTTCTAGACATGCCGGAATCTTTCCAAGCAATTCCAAAAACTCTGGATCTTGCAAACTTTCTTCGCCAACAATATCCTCATTTTCCAAAATCAACCAAGCTGTTTCAGGACAATAAGCCTCTCCCAAAACTTCCTGCGCTTTTCTCAAAAGAGCCTTTTTTTCATCCGTCATATGAAACACTCTCGGCACAGTTGTTTCCTCAGGAGTAGCGTTACAAACAATATTCGCCATTTTCATAAACTGTTGCTGGAAATGACCGAGGGGATAGTCTCTGCCAATGCCTAAAGAAGTGGCATATCCAGCCGCAACCTTGCATCTTTTTAGTGCCCACTCAAAAGGATCAGAAGTCGTGTCTGTTACGAAATGAGGACCGAGGCATTCAGTATAAAACTCAGGTTTTGGATACATCGCTCTCCAAGGAATGCTGCCTTCCATAGGCACTTCAGCTGTTTCATCAAAGAGATAACAACCCTTAGCGATAGTTATCTCGTCAGGTCTGGCGTTGCGATGAATTCCAAATCTAACTTGCAAAGAACCATCTTCGTCATTTACAAAACCTCCCGGTCTTTGAACGCAAGTAGTGTCTAATCCGCCCAAGAATCTTGCCGTCATTTTCTCCATGTCCTCTCTGCGAAATTTATATCTACGCTCTTCAAAATGTCTTTCGTAAGCATAATCTCTCATATAGGCTTCGCGCCCATTTTCGAAAGGAGTCAAAATATGTAAAGTTTTATCGTGATGCACCGCTCCGTTCAACATATTTTCTTCAAGCGTATAATTGGTCGGCCTGATTTCTCGAAATTCATTGCTAAGGTCATTCCACTCGTAATCCTCAAATTTGAAATTTGCATGACTATGCCAATTTAAATACTCGGCGATATGGTCTGCCAAAGGTGCATGAGCTCTATTTGCGCCCCATTCCGCTCCAGCAGTAGATGTTTGACATTGATTTTTTATTTGCAATCGATGCAAACGCTCCTCTGCTTGATAGAAGTCCGCCTCTCTTTCTTCTTCCGATTTACCACTGGAGGTATCGTCTAGCGCCGCCAAATTTTCCTGAAATGCGATATCAAGATAGGCGTTAAATTTTGCTCCACATGGCGCATCCACCCGACGACTACGGTGATTTGAGTCATACCACGCCCGAAAATCATAAAAATCTTTTACGTTTTCCGGAATAATTATTTTTGAGAGTCTTCTTTTCGAATCATGCTCAGTCCGAAAATATTTATCAACCATCGTTAATTGACCGTATTCGTCAAAAAGTTCCTCCAACCTTGCAAGATTTCCATAAAGATAATCTATGAAAGGACTAACAACATCTCTCGGAATATCGGCTTCGCGTAGCTTGTCTCGGAGTAGAGTGGGCCTGAATTTCATATAGCGGAGACAAACCGCCATAAACATATTTTGGCCAATTGAAGAAGGCATCTCGAGTGCACGAAAAAAAGCCAATCCATACTTTCCCCAATCCAAAGGGAATTTTTGCAGTTTTTCGCTATTTCCATGATCTTCTACAAGCCTCCAATGGTCATCTTTGTAATTGGCAGACAACTCAGATTCCATGGAATTATCCACAGAGTCGTCAAGATCGCGAAAATCATACGCGGAAAATTTTTCTTCTGATTCTGTATGCCCAAACCTGCCCATACCAAAATAGATAATAGGCGGTAGATTCTGGCACAAAACAGCCAAAACGTCAACGTATTCCTACATAAAACTTTCCATCACTTCAGCCACGTTTACATTGGAGATATCTACGTTTGCTCGTGGCACACCATCTTGGAGCGCGACGTCGCTACTCTCGTACGTCGGTTTATCAACTTTATAGAAAATTCCGATTGGGAGTTTTTCGCTTTCACCCGCCTTTTTGAAGGCCTCCTCGAGATTCGTCACGTCGTGTCCGGATTCCTCTAATTTGTAAACTTTCTGTCTGAAATATGCGTAAGTATTGATTTTGTTGAAAGTCACGCACGGCTGAAAAACATCCACCAAGGCAAAGCCTTTATGGTTAATCGCCTGCTCAAGAATGCTAGTTAAGTGCGGAATATCGCCCGCAAATCCCCTCGCCACAAAAGTACAATCTCCCGCCAAAGCCAGTCTGATCGGATTTACCGGATCCTCAATAATTCCAAAAGGAGTCGACGGCCCTTTCATTCCTTTTTCCGAAGTTGGTGAAGTCTGACCAAGAGTCAGTCCGTACACCTGATTGTTTTCCACGATATAAGTCATGTCAAAATTTCTGCGCATCGTATGAATAAAATGTCCCATGCCAATTCCATATCCATCGCCATCACCTCCAACATCAATCACCGTCAAAGAATGATTAGCCAATTTTGCGCCCATCGCAATAGGCAAACTTCTGCCATGCAATCCCGCAAATCCATAAGTCTCAATCCATTGATTCATTTTTGAACCGCAACCAATGCCGGTCGAAATCATCACGTTATGTGGTTCGAGTTTCAAGTTTACGATGGCTTGTTTTATCGCCGCCTGTATGCCGAAATTTCCGCATCCGGGACACCAATTTGATCTGTCTTTAGTTTCTAGTTCTTGCAAAGTTGCCATGATTTTTTGCGATAATTATTTTAAGTTCTCAATAATATTTTTTGCGGTAAAAGGTCTGCCATCATATTTTAGAATTTTTTCTTCGATTAAAATTCCGGTGTGCTCCGCGATCAGTCCGCCAAGTTGCGCAGTATAATTTTGCTCCACCAAAATCGGCCTCTTTAATTTCTTCAAAATCTCCAAAGTCTCTTTTTTATGGAATGGATAGGCGGTGCGAATGAGTAGAACATTTGCGCTAATTTTCTTTTCCTTGAGCATCTCGCAAGCCTCTACACAAGCGCCTTTTGACGATGTCCATGTTACGAAAGTTATGTCCGCATCTTTGTCTCCGATGATGATTGGTGGTGGTAATTCTTTCAAAGCTACTTCCAGTTTTTTCATTCTTTTCTCTACCATCTTTTTTCTGTTGTCGGCGTCTTCACAAATTTCTCCATGCTCGTTATGCTCGTCGGAAGTTGCCCTGTGGACGCCTCCTTTTTGGCCCGGAATAGATCTCGGACTTACTCCATCTTCGGTTAATTCGTATCTTTTGAAATCAGAATTTTTTGCTAAATCTTTTTCAAGAAGTAATTTGCCGCGCTCGATTTTCATTCCGTTTTCATCAAAAGGCGCGACGGTAAAATATCCTTCGCCAATATATTTATCAAAACACAAAATCACCGGAAGTTGGTATTTCTCAGCCAAATTAAAGGCCTCAAATCCAAATCGGAAACACTCTTCCATATCACTCGCAATCAAAACTATTTTTATCGGATCATCTTGTCCCGCATGAATTACTTGTCGCAAATCCCCTTGTCCAGTTCGAGTAGGAAGTCCTGTCGCAGGACCCGGTCGCATCACATCTACAAACACAGTTGGTACTTCGTTCATACTCGCAAGTCCTATAGCTTCCGACATCAGAGCGAAACCCCCGCCGGAGGTTGCCGCAAGAGAACGCACTCCTGCAAACCCAGCACCGATCACGCTAATCGCCGCCGCGATTTCATCCTCCACATGTTTTACTACGATGCCGTATTTTTGTGACCATGCTGCCATAAAGTGCAGCACGGAAGACGACGGCGTCATTGGATATTCACCAACAAATTTGCATCCGGCTTTGATCGCGCCGAGACACAAAGCATCGTTCCCACACAAGAACATATTGTTCGGATTTTTTTTAGCCGTTACTTTTACTTCGAAATCTTTTGTCCATTTTTCGTCCGCAATTTTCTTTCCAATTTCCAGCGCTTTCATATTTCCTTCGATAATTTCCGCGCCCTTTTTTCCGAATGCTTTTTCGAGAACACTCTTTACGCCCGCAATATCAAATTCAACTAATCCAAACATCACGCCAAGCGCAATCATATTTGCCATTACCGGATTTCCAAGGCTTTCTGTAGCCAGTTTTTTCAAGGGAACGTCGATCAAGCGCACATCTCTTTTTACTTCCTTTGCTAATTCCTCTGCGTTTATTTTCAAACTTTCTCCATCAAAAATAACCGCACCGCCATCCACAACTTCAGAGATATGCTCGTCGATAGTTTGCTTATCCAGAGCGATCATAATATCGATTTCTTCTACATGCACTTCGTGCGGCACTTCATCAATTCTTATTCTTAAAAAATTATTTCCTCCACGAATCTGGGAAGAATGTTCCATGTTTGAAATTGCATAGTAACCGCCACGCACAAATGACATTGCAAAAATCTGTCCGGATTTTTCAATGCCGGATCCAGCAGGTCCCCCTATCATAAAATTTAATTTTCCTGTTTTCATCGTGTGTCCATTCTAGCAATTCCAAAGCTCAACCGCAAATAAGTCTAAATCTACCTACGCCAAAGCGGAAGCGTGTCTTTCTTTTTCTCCTCGGGAATGTCCAGGGTTCTCGTTTCGCGGTTGGTAAAAAAGTAAAAAAATCGGAAAATTTGAAAATTTTACGAATCGCCAAAATAACCTCCACCCGCCTTGGTGAAGTGAAAAAAGAGTAAGACTTGCGTTGTGAAATTAGAAGGCTTTCTTTTGGAGAAGTAGTTTTTGAGAACTACTTCAAGGGCTCGAGGGGCGGGGCGCACGCGTGCGCCCCGTCCCCTCGCCTCGAATGTCTTGGCGGAATGGGTTTGGGCGCTACTTCTTGACCGTCGCGCAGATCCTTCTGGCGCAGATGAAGCCGTAGTTGATCGCAACGAAGACCGCAACGAAAGTGATGATGTAGAGGGTCGTCATGACGCTACTCAGCTTTCACTCTTTCGAGGTTTGGTCCGCCAAGACCATCTTGTCAGGCATCGATGTGGTCCGGCATGTTGCCGGGACCCTTCTGGCAGGCGCATTTGCCGCCGCAGGGGTGAACGTCACCGCCGCTGCAGCATCTGTGGCCGCCACGATCACGCAGGATCAGGGCGGTATGTCGCGGAGGGCGCGAGGATTGTTCCGAAGCGGATTGAGCCGTCGTGCCGCGCTCGCGCATGCGCTCGTCCGGGTGCCACTCGATCGGTTCCGCCGGCTTCTTCTTGCCGAAGCAGTGAACCGCCAGCGGAACGAAGATGACGAGCAGCACGATGACCACGACGCTGACGACGATTACGGTCCTGTAGTGCAAGGCCAGAAAGTCCATCCGGAAACCCCCTCATTCAGAAAACTTTTCCCGACGAGACACCCCTTCATTCTCAGAAGAGGATCAGCCCTTGGTTCAGGTAAGATCGCTTTAGCTGGCGATCCGTCTAGAATCGTTGATCGTTTGGGGATCTGGCTTTCTCGACCAGAGCCCGTAAGCGATCAGTCCGAGGGTAGGGGCGACGGCAAGGACAATCAGTACGACTGTCGTCACTCCGTTCGCGAATTCCGAAAATTCATTCATGACGATAGGCCCTCCTTCGTTTCCAGAAAGGATCAGCCCTTGGTGCGGGTCGGATCGGTTTCGCCGGCCTGAGCGGTTTCGCTGATCGGCTTTTTCGGCCCGACCATGCGAATCGCGATGATCATGAAGGTGATGACGGCGAGGACGACGAGCAGGACGAGCGTGACTGTTGCAGGCCCTTCCCCGTTGTTCACTCGCTCAAGGAACGAGATTGT
This sequence comes from uncultured Candidatus Peregrinibacteria bacterium, assembly GCA_903847465.1. Lineage (GTDB taxonomy): Bacteria > Patescibacteriota > Gracilibacteria > UBA1369 > LOWO2-01-FULL-3 > CAINDQ01. Next base: position 40,651 of record CAINDQ010000093.1, on the reverse strand, counting down.
CGTAGTGGTGGCTTCTTCGGCCATTACGTGTCTCTCCGTGCAAAAGTGTAGCCAATTTGACACCCCTTCATTTCCAGAAGAGGATCAGCCATCGGGTTCGCGTGGATCGGAATCAGGACTGGTCGCTTGTGGTGGCGCGATCGACTTCGCGCTGCAGAACATGGCCTTTGCGAGGCCGAGTGCTGCGAGCAGAAGCAAAGTCACTGCTACCACCAAGACAATCATTCCAGTCACGGGATCCAATCCGATGAACGGCTTTGTCAACTGACCGGTCATGATCTTCTAAACCCCCTTCTTTTTCTTCTTTTCCTTGCGGATCGCCTGGACTACTCCGACGACGATTCCAACAACGAAGAAGAACGTGAGCAAGTAGATGGTGGCCGCAAAAGTTTCGCGAACGTCCATCATTCAACCCCCCTCGGACCTATTTTGACACCTCTCTGTCTCCAGAAAGGATCACCTTAGAATTCCAAAGAAAACTATTTAAAACACAACGCAAGTCAATGATCGTCTTTCGAGAGACGAGCATCGATCGCGTTGATGATGCCAATCATAGACTCAAAAGAGGCTCTACCCTACAAGATAAGCCTCGTTTTGTCAATGCTTAGCGCTTTCTCCTAATCTAGCTTTTCAGCGCTTCTTGAAAGCAAAAACAGCAAATCCGAAAGCCTGTTTGTATATTGCAAAATAAATTCCGGCACTCCGCCAAAAATTGCCAAGATTTCCTCATGATATTCTACCAATCTTCTCTCCGCTCTTCGACATACTGTCCTCGCAAAATGCAATTCTCCAGACAAAGCACTTTCCCCCGGCATCACAAATTTTCCAAGATCTGGAACCAATTCTTCATACTTTTCAATAAATTGCTCCAGCAACAAAACATCCTTTCGATCAATTTCTTTCAGCTCTTTCGGCACCACCATATCATTCCCCACAATCGCCATAATTCTATAAATATCCACCTGCATAATTTCCAAAATTTTTGTAATCTCTTCTCTCGGCCCAGAAATTTTCACACTTTTACACATTCCCAGCACCGCATTCAATTCATCAAAATCCCCCAGCACTTCAAAAACAAGCGATGATTTTTTCAAATGCCTTCCGCTATAAAGTCGACTTTCTCCTTTGTCCCCAGTTTTTGTAGATATTTTCATGATCCGATTATATAATGAACCAAGACAAACACCAACCCTCAAAAACTTCCTAACAAATCCTTCCAATGGCCGACAAAGAACTCGTCAAACTAGAAATCCAATTAAGCAAAGAAGTAAAAGCGCTCACCAAAGAAATCGAAAAATTAAAAGGAATGGAATTAATCCAAGTTTTGAAACACCCGGGAAGAATGATGTGGATGGGGCTTTTGAAAGGACTTATGGTTGGCTTTGGTTCCGTCATCGGGGCTACGGTTTTGGTAGCGCTATTTATTTATATTTTGGGACAAATCAGCTTCGTGCCGGTTGTAGGTGAATTCATTGAAAAAGTGATTCAAGAAGTTCAGATCAACAACCCTCAGCCAAAGTAAAAATTTCAGCGCCAAATATCAAAAAAATAATCGTTGACTTTTTTGTGCATAAGCGTAAAAAGTAATCCATTTAAAACAATCAAAAGCCGATGAATGCCAGGGTTCCAGAACAGTCTTCTCCCGCTCCAGATTCCGCACCAGAACAAATCAGTGTTATCAGTGAAGTAGTTGGCCTTCTTACTCGGGAGGTCGAGGCGATGTTGAAATACGTGGATCACGGAGATAGATTGTCGGGTTCTTGCCATATCGCTGCTGGATTTCTCACTCGAACAATCAACCTTTTTTATCATACAAAAGAGATGTTGGCGAAATGCCGAAGCCTTGATTTTCCGGAAATAAGTGAACGACTTGTCCCTTTTGTGGAAGCGCAATTGCGGGTTTTTCAAAAAGAAATTCTTCCAAGAATTAAACTTGTAGAAGAAAATACGGATATTGAATATATTCCATCTGGAACAATCCGAAGAGCTCTTGCAGAATTGAGCGCATATATCTCGGCATTGAAAGAAACGTTTGGAATAGTGGAAGAAAAAGAACGCCCAATCGGAGACGAGCTCGAGGCTATTCGCCGAGATACACAGAAAAAAGTTGCCTAATTCATTCTCCAAAAACCTCCGCCTGATATGTCTCCACAACTAGGTCCGCTTTTTTCCATTCGCCAGCATTCATGCCAGCTTTCACACATAAACTTCCGAGGAATTGCTCTTTGTCCATGAGGTCTTCCCAAACCTGTGGCAGATAAGTCGCCTCGTAAGATAGTTTTCGCAAAATGACGCCATCTTTGAGTGGCGTAAGTTTCTCAAGTAAATCATCAGCGTTTTTATATTCCATTCTTTTTGGCACGGTCAGAACAGAAATTTCGAGTCTCACTTCCCCGAATTCTTCCTTAGTAATCGGCCAAAATCTCGGATCTTCAAATGCCGCATTGATTGCATTTTTCTTCACCGCATTTTCCAAAGTATAAATCGGAATAATATTTCCAATACATCCACGAAGTTCTTTTCCAATATTCAGCGTCACAAAAACTCCTCTTTTCTCCTTCAAAATTTCGGCATCCTCAGGTCGCACCAAGACCTCACATTCCACCCCAAGATCTTCCGCGATTGTTTTTCTCGCGAGTGAAAGCAAATATTTTTGAATCAAATTGTCCATGTCAATTTCATTATCTTGTAAAGTTTTGACAAAGTCATCTGCATTATATAACTTACACCTCCAAACATAACATCAATTTTACATGGCGGAAGTCGCTCCAGATTTAGCAGATAGCATTGACGGAGTAATGGATCCAACTTTATTGGAAAGCATCCGGGCTATTGATGGTGGTGACCAAATTGGAAAAGCACGACTTTATAAAGCTTTGGTGGATCAGGTTATGGTGGTCACAGGGATGTCTCTTAATGGCGCATCCAATTTTTTAGCAAGATCTTTGCCTCCGGAATTAGCGTATAGTTTTCAGGGAATAATCAACATGGCCAACGAAGCGGCGGCTATAGATTCTTGTCCGGTTGCCAGAAGACTTTTTGAACTTGGCAAAATTAAATTGGCTGGACTAGCTGAAATTGGGAAAGGAATGGCGAAAGGTCTAGATCCTTCAGAAATAGTAAAAAGAGCAATTGAAACAAGAGCAGAAGATTCAGATCGTGCTCCAAATGGAGAATTACGGCCGTTGGCAACAATCCAAGTTGGGCTTTCTCCAGAGCATATCAGGGATGGAATAGAAGATTTGCTTGAAGGTCGTGAGCAAGCAGCGGTCTTGCCTTCTGCCAAAGTGGACAAGCCTGTCGCCAAATCAACAGCCGTCGAAAATCTAAAAAATGGTCCCGCAGTTGAAAAAGCAATTGCCATGATCAGGTCAGCGATTGTTCGACTTTCCGGAGCTTTGAAAATTTTGACAGAACAAGTCTCTGCTAGAGAAAGAGCGATCAGCGAAATGGTTGTTGACTGCATGAGAGAAGCCAGAATGCGCATCGATAGAATTCTTGCTGGAATATTTGAAGCTCATGCTGATTTTGCGAATGAAGAAATGGAAGATGTTGTGGTAGCCGAAAAGTCTTTGAAAAAACCTTTGGAATTAGAAGATTTTCAGCCGGAAAAAGGGGCAAATTTTGCTCGATATGGAGTCGAAGAGTTACAGACTGCCCTAAAAACAGAACCATACAATCACGAAATAGTCGGAGCTTTAAAACAATTAAAAAGCCTTCTGCTCGAAGCTTCCAGAATTGTTCACGACAAACAATTTCCACTCAGAGAAGTCGGAGAGAAGCCTTCTTTCAAAGAGCATTTTTCAAAACATGCCGAAAGAATTGCCCATAGCCCAGCCGACATTGTGACAATTCTAAATCGATTCATCGAAGTTACCGATCAAGAGCACGGTTTGATATTTTTGAGCGAAGAAGAATTCCCAGAAGAAAAAAGACAAAGGCTTGAATCAATATTGGACAAAATGGACATGCATTTAGCGGAATACATTCACCCTCGTAAAAAAATGGGCGGGAAAGGTCTGACTCATTCAAAACAAAAAGGATATCGATTAGAATGGGGCGCCAAACCAAGCGTTCACACAAGAGTAATAACGAAGACAAAAGCAAATACTCCTCCGGTCATTCCACCCGTCGTTCTTCCATCACCAGAGGCTCCAAAAGCACAACCAATTGCTCCTCCACCGGCACCAACTTCTCCGCCGGTTGCGCCTCCCGTAGCTCCCCCTGTCGCTCCACCTCCTGCGCCAGTTCAGCCAGTCGCACCAGTTGTTCCAGCTCCCCAGCAGCCAGAAAGAAAAGTCGTCGATCCAATGTCCAAAGAATATCGCGGCAAAGAAAGAAGAGAAATATATGCTGACAATTTTGAATATGAAGTTACGAGACATCCAAAGCTACAGGGAGAAAGATTAAGAAGAATAACTCCGCATCACAGAGCTCACGGAGAGGTTATGTATGTCCAGAGTGGCCAAACACTTGTGATAAGATCATCAGACGCAAATTCGCGATATCCAGAGGCATTTTTCGTAGACACGAGAGATTTGGTTGTGGCAGGAATTGCTTCGATGTCTCAAGGAAGTTATCCGGAAGCATCTCCGCCAAAAGATGGTGAAAAATTTAGAGACCCAAAAATTTATTCTGTCAGAGGAGAAAGCGTGCCGTATGGAAAATTAAAAGATTACAAAATCCGAGTCATCGCTTCAGGTCACCCAAGATTCAATGATGTGAAAATAAAACCGGGAGAAGTCGCCATTGTTTTGCTAAACAATGAAGGTAAAGAAGTGGGCTACGGAACAATTCCGGAAAGAGTTTTGAATATTGTGGGCGACGCGAGAGACCAGCATCCTCAGCAGACATTTCCACCAGCTCAGGCTACTCAAACAGGACCCCTAAGGTCGTATGAGATAGATTATGCAAGTAGATCGAGAATAGGAGACAGCGGAGTAATTGCTACTCAGGAAGGATTGGAGCCACATCGATCGCCTGCGCCGCCAAAGCCACCGGTTGCACCAAGTGCGCCACCGACCGCACGACCAACACCACAGGTCACACCAAGTGCGCCACCGACTGCACGACCAGCACCACCAGTTGCGCCACCTCCAACTTCATCACGTCAAACGCCGCCATACACACGACCATCATATTCTCCACATCCCCAATCATATCGCAGAGGACCTCATGACAGACACAATGTGCCCGAAAGACACGAAGCCCCAAAAGCACTCGAAGGATCATTCCGAACAACAGAATGGGTTCTAACCGAGGATGGCCGCAATTTTCCAGTTGGAACATTCGTAGAGGTTATTTCAAAAGGAACAGATGATTATAAAATATGGTTAATGGACGCTGACGTTGCCGGAGTTGGAAAAAAGAACGCTCTGGTTTTTTCTTTGAGTGATCCGGACAAAAAACCTTTCATTGTTGAAAGACGCTTCCTCGGAGAACTTGGAGGAAAATAATTTTTTTGGTCCGTGGTGAATTATTCATACATCACATACGAGCCGTATCCAACCACACTACTCATGTCGCCGGCAGTGTCGCCACTGTTTTTGTAATTTAACATTTCACATTTCCAAGAATTGGTTTTTGCCAAATGCATAGCAGTGAGTATGCCCATTTTTCCGCAGGCATCTCCCATTTCAGTCATACTCATAATGTCCAAATCACAAATCGCGCGGCTAGTTTCCATATCAATTCTTTTTGCTTTTGAGTAATCAAAAAAATGACTAAGGTCGCTACTCGCGACCACAATTACGTTCGGCTGTTTTACAAATTCTTCCAATTCTTTTGCTAACAAAGATGGTTTTATTCCACCCAAAACTAATGGATACAAAACAAATTTTTTCAAAACCATTTGCAAAAAAGGCACCTGCACTTCCAGAGAATGTTCGTCAGCATTTGCGTTCGGCACGTCAATAATTTCCTCGCTTTCTCTGAGTTCCGTGCGTACATCCACAACATCTACAAGCCCAAAAGGTGTCTGCCACTGATCTTCCTCGGGTGCCGCCGCTCCATAAAAAGGCACGTGATGCGACGGTCCAAGTAATAAAATTTTCCACGTCACTTCACTGTCTAAAGTCTTCAATAATTTATACGCATAAGCCGCCGTCCATCCTGAATAAATATATCCTGCGTGTGGCACAATAATTGCTTTTATTTTTCCATCCGGCATTTTTGGTTTCGCTTTTTCCAAATAAGACATCATGCCTTGTTTCAGCATCATTGCATTTCCCGGATAAAATTGATTTGCGACCGCAGGTCTGCGTACTGTCATAATTTTTTAAGTCTAACGAATAAAATAAGCGCCCACTAGAGTCAGCATAATGAAAGTTCCTAAAACTCCAAAAAAGACTTTAAAGAACTTCACTTCAGGTCTATCTGTAAAAAAACGAGCAAGAAGCATTTGTAAAAGAAAATTAACAATTACAAAAATAATAGTTCCAAAAAACAGAATAGCGAATGCCATCGCAGCCAATTCCCCTCCGTGGCCGCCAAGCATAAGCAAACATATAAACAAAATCAAAGGAAAGGAAAAAATCAGAGTAGATCTGCCGGCAACTTTCAAAGGAGAGTATCCCTTCTTGACCAAGTCGTAAGTTAAATAGAAAGAAATAACAATGTAAGCAAAAAATCCACCAAGTATTTTTACGAGTGACAATGTGGCTGGAGTCATAGTTTAGAATTAAAAAGTAAAAAAATCGGAAAATTATTTCCACACTCCCGCAATTTTTGTCCCACATTCTGGGCACTTTCCATCCCCTCTTTTCCCCACCACTATCTCGTTTTTTCGGCAATCCATATATCCCCTTTCGATCAAAACTTTATCACATTTTGGACATAAAGTATCGCCATGATTTGTGCCGCCAACGTTCCCAATATATACGTATTTCAATCCCGCCTCTTTGCCGATTTTCCATGCGCGTAATAATGTCGAAACAGGAGTGGCTTTTTTGTCTGTCATTTTGTAATCAGGATGGAACGCAGTCACGTGCCACGGAATATCTTTGGAAATTTTTGCGAGAAATTTCGCGATTGATTTTAGTTCTTCATCGCTATCGTTTTCTTCAGGAATAACCAACGTCGTGCACTCGAGCCAGAAGCCAATTTCGCGGCTTCTTTTGATGGTTTCTTTGATGCCGGCAAGTTTCACCCAGCCACAAGTGTTCATGTAAAAATCTTCGTTGAAAGACTTGATGTCGATATTTATTGCATCACAAAATTCTTTCATATATTTCAAACATTCTTTCGATTCATAACCATTGCTAACGTAAACATTTTTGATTCCATTTTTTCGCGCGAGCACTCCAGTGTCATGTGCATATTCAGAAAAAATTGTTGGCTCATTGTAAGTGTAGGCAATCGCAGGGATCTCATTCTTCAGGCAATAATCAACGATTTGTTTTGGAGAAAGTTCACGACCATCTTCGAGTAATTGAGCAATTCTGATTTCCCCTTCATCGCCCTTTCCGTATTTTTCTTTTGTCATTGCGGGCGCTTGGGAGATGTTCCAATTCTGACAAAACGCACAGCGAAAATTACATCCCAAAGTCCCAAAAGAAAATATTTTGCTTCCAGGAAGAAAATGATACAGCGGTTTTTTCTCAACAGGATCTGTGTTTACCGCAATCGCTTTTCCATGCACGCTCAGGAATAATTCTCCATCAATATTTTTTCTCACACCACAAAAACCCCTTCGCCCTTTTTCGACAATACAATATCTCTGACAACATGTGCATTGCACGCGACCTTCGTCTAATTTTTTAAACAGCGTAGCCTTTTGCATATAATTACAAGAAAATAACCAATGGCTAAAAGCACAGGCAGGATGCTCAAAACTTGGCCTGTAGATAAAGGAAAGTCGGCTGGCAATCCGTGTAGGTCTTTCACAAATTCAATAAAAAATCTTCCCGTGAAATACAAGAACATGAAAGAGAAAGTGATAAACAATGATGGCAATTTTTTCCAATATTTTTTGTAAACAAAAAACAGAATAATAAAAGTTAGCAACAATAAATCGGCTTCGTACAATTGCGCCGGATGTCTCGGAAAATCTTCGCCGAGTCTGGCAAAAACTACACCAAAAGGTCCGTCAGTTTTCGTCCCATATATTTCTGAATTAAAGTAGTTTCCAATTCTCACGAACATCGCCGCGACAGGCATTCCTAATGCAAATAAATCTGCATATTTTGAGAATTTTACTTTATGAATAGCAGACCAAAGCAGAAACGCCAAAACAAGCCCAATAGTGGCTCCATGACTGGACAATCCGCCATTCCATACCGCCAAAAGCTGGCTTGGATTTTGCAAATAATAAAGTGGTTCGTAAAAAATAACATGTCCCAATCTCGCCCCAACGATCAATCCAATAAAAAGGTATAAAGCGATGCTTTCCAAATCTTCAAAAGGAAATTTATTTTTCTTGAAAGCCCATCTCGTGATCAAGTACGACAACGTAATTCCAATTAGAAAAAATAATCCATACCATCGGATATGAATAATTCCATAATTAAAAAGTTCAGGATCTAGGTTGTTTAAAATAAGCATAATGATAAGGTTAAAAACCATACCGTAGTATAACAGCCGTAGCGGTCATGCGCAAAACATCAGTCGATCGATTCGATCCTCTCTCTATTTCTTGATCACAAACGCCGCCTTCTTTGCACTGGTAGAAACGTTTGTTTTTGGATTGAAAGCATAAGCCGTCAAAGTGTGAGAACTGGCTCCAAGTCCTTTCGGAACAACCATTCTGAATGCACCTTTTTGTCCAGCATCCGAGATTACCGCAGAACCAAATGTCACACTCTTGAATGCAAGATATACGATAGCGTTTTCACTGCCTTGAGTTTGATCAACATTTCCTGTAACCACGTAAACTTTTCCACCTGTTTTTGTGAATTCGATATAGTCTAGAGCAATGAATTTTGGTTCAAATTTCTCAACGTAACTTAAGATAAATGCCACGAATTCCCCAGGTTCTCCAGCATATGGAGCGTGAGCATCTTCTTCTGTAACAACCATGTTGGAAATATAGAATTCGTTATCAACTTGTTGATCAACCGTGAAATTTGTTTTGTTCCCAAGTACTGCCACACCTTTTCGGACAGCATATATTTCGGCAGAATAATCACCACTCCTTAGTGGCTGTGTTAAGCCCATAACAGCTTTTCCCTCTGCGTCGGAATAACCTTGAATGGTCATCATTGGAACGGTATTAATCCTCACAAAAAGTTTGTCATTCGGCGCGGATACCGCCAGAATCACCGGATTGCTTCCAACGATTCCTTTTAGGTTTACGAGTCTAGGTGTCGTGATAATTTCTCCAGGTTGTTTTCCAAAAACAACTGCATCACCAATTTCACTTTCTTGAGATTGAGTAACTCCATAAATTTTCTCCAAACAGTTCATCGCTTTATCTCCCAAACAATCCTTTTTGTCATCAACAACCAACTTCAAGAATATATTGCCATAAGAACCGCTGTGATATATTTCTACGATATCGTTGACTGTGAAATTTGGGATATATGGAGATGGAGGAGGAATAACAATTGATGGATCAATAACAGCCGGCGGTTCAACTGGTGGATCAACAATCGGAGGATCAATGACCGGTGGAACAACAATTGGCGGATCAACGACAGGTGGAATCACGATTGGTGGATCAACAACAGGTGGAATAACAATAGGTGGATCCACGACAGGTGGAATAACAATCGGCGGAATAACAATTGGCGGATCAACAATTGGTGGATCAATCACTGGAGGATCTACATCAGTAATAATAAGTCCTCCCCCGCCACAAGTGCTTTCCAAAACTGGTGTTCCTCCCGTACATCCTTCCGGACTCGAAGTCGAAACGGTTCTAGTTTTTGTTTTATCCACACACGTACTCCAATCGCTATATGTGAACGAAGTACAAGTTGGCACATCATAATCAACGTTAACGCCACGTTCCATAAGTGTTGCAATAAAGGTGAAAGATTCGTCGCTCAACGGATTTCCACTCAAGTAGATTGAGTCTCCATCAGTCAGTCCAGCGTTCTGAACCAAAGGTTCAATATCGCTAATTGAATTGCTGTAAAGATATGCATATCTCAAGGCAGTTAATCCGCTCAAAACACTGATGTCGCTAATAGAATTTGCGCCAATGTATAGGCCTTCCAAAGCAGTCATCCCGCTCAAAGGACTGATGTCGCTGATTGAGTTGGCATGAATAGTTAAATAGGCCAAAGAATCAAGATTGCTCAAAGGGCCAATATTGCTAATTGAATTCCAACCAAGATTTAAATTAGTTAAAGAATCCAATCCACTCAAAGGACTTAGGTCGCTAATTGAATTATCAAGAAGATCTAAATAAGTTAAATTTGTAAAATATTCCAACCCGGTTAGGTCAGAAATAGAGTCGCTCTCGCAAGTAAGCATGGTAAGGTCCAAAGCGTCATCCTCCGTAATCGGAGTGTCCTGATCCGCCCAGAAATCCCCACCCAAAGCACTTCTTACACATGTTTCAAGACTCGCATCGGTAAAAGCAATGCTTCCATCTCCTTGAATCACTGCTTCAGCAAACAACGGAGCTTCAACCAAGGATGATAAATCTAGCAAAATGGTGGAATCGGAATTCACAGCCTGATCAAAAATCAAATGAACAATGTCTCCTTCCAAAACTGCAGACACAGGCGAAACATCATCAACCAACCATGAACTTTCTGTCTCAAAAAAATCTATCATACCTTGATCTTGCAAATCCTCATCGCTAAAAAGGAGCAAAGTAACGTCCACGTTTTCATCCGAATTTCCATCAACCAATCCAGCCGACATAACTCCAATCATATAACTAGGAACATCCATGTCCATATTTATCGTTGTTGGTCCCGGGCCCGAAATTTCAGGGGCACTATTGTAAAACCAAACGACATCCGCATACTCATCTGCATTAAAGAGATCTAAACTTGACCAAGAAACACTCTGAATCGTAATATTTGTTTCACCCTCTACGTGCGGAACGTACATAGTGTATGTTCCTGGCTCTGCAATCTCAATAAATCCATTCAGATCTTTTGCATCAGGCGCCGAAGCGTTTCCATATGCAAATCCGATAGTTATCGGAGCTCCAGTCCATCCTTCCCAATCTAAATTAATAGTAAATTCATGAGCATCGCTTCCTTGGATCACCGCTCCTGCATATACTCCCTCAATCTCAAATCGATCTGACAAATCCCATAGCAGTGTAGAGTCAGAACTCACGGGTTGAGCAAAAACAAGATGAATAATCGGAGCTTCCAATGCTGCAGAAATAGGTGAAACCCCATCAACTGCCCATATACTTTCAGTTTCAAGCCAATCAATCATTCTCTGATCCTGAAAGTCTTCTTCCTTAAAATCAATCAAAGTGACATCTACATTCGTATCAGAATTTCCCTCAACCAAAGCCGCCGAAAATCTCCCAAGCATATAACTAGGATCATCCATGTCAAAATTCAGAGTAGTAGGTCCGCTCCCGGAAATCTCAGGAGACTCTCCGTAGAACCAAACGATATCAGGACCATCAAGACCAGGATCAGATTGTGAAAATAGTGAAATTGAAACATTTGTTTCTCCTTCTAAGTGAGGAACATACACAGTGTAAGTTCCCGGCTCTGCGACCTCAATAAATACATCGGACGAGTCGCCATTTGGAGATATAACTCCATAGTTAAACTGGATACCAATAGGATTTCCAGCCCAACCGTCCCAATCCAAATTGATAATAAATTCATGATCATCACTTCCTTGAATCACCGCTCCAGCATATACTCCCTCAACCTCAAATGGATCTGACAAATCCCATAGCAGTGTAGAGTCAGAACTCACAGGTTGATCAAAAACAAGATGAAGAATCGGAGCTTCCAATGTTGCAGAAATAGGTGAAACACCACCAACTGACCACAAACTTTCAGTCTCGAAAAAATCGATCATTTCTTGATCTTGAAAATCACTGTCGCTGAAATCAAGCAAAGTAACATCTACATCCGTATCAGAATTTCCCCTAACCAAAGCCGCCGAAAATAACCCAAGCATATAACTAGATGTATCCATATCAAGATTTAGAGTTGTAGGCCCAGCTCCAGAGATTGAAGGAGAAGTCCCATAGAACCAAACGATATCAGGACCATCAAGACCAGGATCAGATTGTGAAAATAGCGAAATTGAAACGTTCGTTTCTCCCTCTACGTGAGGAACATACGCAGTGTAAGTTCCCGGCTCTGCAACCTCAATAAATCCATCTAACGAATTACCGTCTGAAGAAACATCTCCATATGTAAACAAGATACCAATAGGATTTCCAGCCCAATCATCCCAATCTAAATTAATAGTAAACACGTGATCATCCCCAGTCGGAACGCTAAAGTCAGCAGAATCATCTCCACCATCACCTCCCCCATCACCTCCCCCTCCGCATCCAGTTAAACTTTCATCATAATCAACCGTCACACCTTGCCCAGTTAAAGTTCCAATCAAAGCAATTGAACCAGCGTCTAAAGGGTTACAGTCCAACGTCAAATTACTCAAATGAGTTAAACCAGCCAAAACACCTATATTCACAATTGAATTTGTGTTGAGCTGTAAATTAGTAAGAGAAGTTAATCCACTCAAAGGACTTATATCAACAATTGAGTTCCATCCAAGAGTTAACGAAGTTAAAGACGTCAAATTACTCAACGCACCAATGTTGCTTATCGAATTTTGTCCAATATCCAAAGACGTCAAATGAGTTAAACCAGCCAAAGGGGTTATGTTGCTAATCTGATTACCGCCAAGTTGCAAAGTCCGTAAATCAGTTAAACTAGCCAAAGGAGTTATGTCGCTAATATTATTTGCACGAAGCTCTAATTCTAACAAAGAAGTTAAACCAGCCAAAGGACTTATATCAGTGACAGAAACCCCACAAAGACCCAAATTAGTTAATGAAGTTAATCCACTCAAAGGACTAATGTCACTGATCAAATTATTGGTTTCGTCTGGAGAGCAGTTAGATAAATTCAGTTCGTATAAATGAGTTAAACCAGCCAAAGGACTAATATCGGTAATTAGATTGTTGCCAATTTGTAAGCGAGCTAAATTAGGCAAGCCACTCAGAACACTAATATCAGTTATTGAATTACTAACAATATGCAATTCAGTCAAAGCGGTCAGTTCGGCTAAAGGGCTCAAATCGCTAATTGAATTACCATTAAAATCCATATTAACTAAATTCGTGAAATATTCCATTCCAGTCAAATCAGTAACTGAGTTGTGACAAGTAAAATACGCACTGATGGACTGAGCATCAGTTGATGTAATAGGAGTTGGTTCAGGAATCCCTAAAATAGTTCTAGCACACGCCTCCAAATTCGGATCCGCAAAAACAACTTCGACTGGACCAGGCGCAAACGTACAAGATCCATCATCAGTATCCGCACTAGGATCGTAGTTTTCAGCGTCAGGATTGGTGCAACCTAAGATCGGAGCATAAGTACAAGATCCATCATCAGTGTCCGCACTAGGGTCATAGTTTTCAGCGTCAGGACTGGTGCAGCCTAAGATCGGCGCAAACGTACAAGATCCATCATCAGTATCCGCACTAGGGTCATAGTTTTCGGCGTCAGGATTGGTGCAACCCAAAATCGGATCAGGAATCTCTCCTGCCTGAATAGTCGATGATAAAATTCCACCAACATGATCATCCATGACTAATATGGCTCCAGCGACTATGTCATTTTCAAAAACAAAATGGATCGTTCTCACTCCATCAATAACCACTGACAATGGCGACACGCCTTCGACCGTCCACAGATTTACATTCTGAAATGCATCTATAGTTTCCTGATCATTTGGGAGATCCGTAAAGAATCTTGCCTCAATTTCGTTATCAGAATTTCCACTAACTAAAGTTGAGGTGAAATACTCTCCCATATTTATATCAACAGTTGTCGGACCATTATCAAGAATAGAAACTGGATCAGTTAAGCCCATTAAGTTACTATCGTGAGCTCCCTGCCAAAATGCTATAGGCGTCACAAATTCCTGCCCTGGAACATGAGGTACATACAAATGAATAGTTCCTGGAGAACCCATTGTGGCCATTCCACTTGGCTGCCCGTTGCCCCATGCAGTCCCATAATAAAACATAACCGAAATTGGGCCCTTCACCCATTCCGACCAATTTACATTCAAAATTATTTCATGATCATCTCCCGTTGGCACTTCCCAAGGACTGCCATAGACTTCGTAAAACACCGTAACTCCGCGACCCTCCAGTTCCGGAATAAGCACATTAATGGATTCATCACTCAACGGATTATAGCTTAGACCTACTCCATCTCCGGAACCAAGCCCGGCATTATCCACTAAAGGCTGTATATCAGTAATAGAATTGCCATCAAGGAATAGCGTGTGCAAAGACATTAGCTCGCCTAAAGAACTTATGTCGCTAATGGAATTACCGTTTAGGGTTAAAGAAGTCAAAGCCGTATTTGTTGAAACATCGATCGCTGTTAAATCATTATCGCGAAGATCCAAATTCTCCAAAGCGATGCCTCCCGAAAGATCAATAGTTGTTAAGTCATTTTCTTTAAGTCTCAAATATCTCAAAACTGAATTATTGGAAAGATCAATTGTGGACAAATAATTTTCCTCAAGATCCAAAGTGTCTAAATTGGTGTTTGTCGATACATCGATTGACGTTAGATTATTAATGCCCAGCTCCAGATAAGTCAAAGCCGTATTTGCCGAAACGTCTATTGAAGTTAAAGTGTTATATTCGAGATTCAAACTTAGCAAAGAAGTGTTTGCCGAAACATCTATTGTTGTTAAAGTATTCCCTGAAGCATCAAAATATCTCAAGGCTGTGTTATGAGAGAGATCTACCGACGTCAAATCGTTCCAGCCGATATTCAAGTCGGTCAAAGCCGTATTAGCCGAAACATCTATTGAAGTTAAATGGTTGTCGTAGAGTTCCAAGTCGGTCAAAGCCGTATTATGTGAGACGTCTATTGAAGTTAAATTGTTCCATCCAAGCTCCAAGGTGTCCAAGTCTGTGAAATATTCAATTTCATCAGCGCTATTAATTTCAGCTGTGCTACAACTCAAACTCGTCAGAGTCACTGCATCCGAATTTGTAATCGGAGTAGGGCTTGCGATTTCCAAAGCATCCCTTACGCACGCCTCAAAATTCGCATCCGCGAAAGTAATTTCGACTTCCGTCTGACACGTACTACTACATCCATCTCCACTTGTGTTATTTCCATCATCACAAGTTTCTGTCCCTTCGACGGCGGAATTTCCACAAACATAATTATAAGGAACTGTCGCTCCACGACCAACCAAAGTTCCTACATGAGCAACCGACGCCAAGTTCAAAGAATTTCCAATTAAAGTTACAGTATCTCCTGTGCCAATTCCTGCATTGCTAACCAAGGGAGTGATGTCGCTAATTAAATTGTTAGGTAGTTGTAAAGTATTTAAATTGGTTAACCATTCCAGCGAACTTACATTTCTAATGGCGTTATCGCCAAGATTTAAATAAGTCAAATTAAACAACCAGCGGAAATCGTTTGTGCTGTTAATGAAATTATCACTGAGATTCAAGAACGTTAACGAAGTCATCGCACTCAAAGGATATACGCTGACAATGGAGTTGTTGTTAAGATGCAAGGTAGTTAGATGTAGCCCGCTCAAAGGATGAACATCAATAATAGAATTATTGGATGCCTCCAAATTTGTTAAATCAGTTAGGCCACTCAGTACACTGATATTGCTAATAGAATTATACCCAATTCCCAGCTCAGTTAAAGTAGTTAAACTGGCCAAGTTGCTTATGTCGCTAATAGAATTATTCCTTACGTTTAAATAGTGCAAAGAATTAAGTCCGCTCCAGTCACCTATGCTACTGATTGAATTATCATAAAGGGACAAATTGTATAAGGAAGTTAAGCCGCTCAACGCATCCGCATTACTTATAGAATTGCCATCAAGATATAAATCAACCAAAGTAGTTAATCCGCTCAAAGGACTCACGTCGGTAATAGTATTATTGCTAAGATCCAAGGTGTCCAAATCCACAAAATATTCCAATCCAGTCAGATCAGAGATAGATCTCCCGTTGCAACTTAAAGTCGTTCTCCCTAATACGGTCGTGTCCATGATCGGATCAGTTGGAATTTCTAACGCCGTCCTTACGCACGCTTCCAAATTTGCATCCGCGAACTCAATTTCAACTTCCACCTGACATATTGCGCTACAGTCATCTCCATTTGTATTATTTCCATCGTCACAAGTTTCAGGTTCTTGAACCACTTCATCTCCACAAACTTGATCGTAGTTGACGTGTACATCACGAGCAATCAAAGTATTTATGTCAGCCAACGATGTTAAATTAAAAGAATTTCCATTTAAATAAACAAAATCACCACTTCCTGTTATACCAGCATTGGCAACGAGAGAACCTATGTCGGTTATGTTGTTATTATTTAGATACAACTCCCTCAAATCTGTGTTTACCGAGACATCTATTGTTGTTAAATTGCTACTGTTGAGAACTAAAGTATCCAAAGCCGTATTATTAGAGACGTCTATTTCTGTTAAAGCATTATTTGAGAGATCCAAATAATCCAAAGCTGTATTTGCCGAAACATCTATTGATGTTAATTCGTTATGGAAGAGAGACAGGTGTTGCAAAGCCGTATTATGAGAGACATCTATTTCTGTTAAATCATTATAATTGAGCCACAAAGCACTCAAAGCTGTGTTCTGAGAGACGTCTATTTCTGTTAAAGCATTGGCGCTGAGAGTCAAATAATCCAAAGCTGTATTTGCTGAAACGTCTATCGATGTTAACGCATTGCCGTATAGATCCAAATAAATCAAATCTGTGTTCTGAGAAACGTCTAATGACGCTAAAGAATTAAATTCGAGATGCAAATAAGTCAAAGCCGTATTTGCCGAAACGTCTAATGTCGTTAACGCATTGGATTCGAGATTTAAGGAAGTTAACCCTGTGAAATATTCAAGTCCTGCGGTGCTTGTAATTCCTGAATTGCTACAATTCAAATCCGTTAATGCCGCTGCATCATTCTCCGTAATCGGATCCGTTGGAATATCCAACGCATCTCTCACGCACGCCTCGAAATTCTCATCAACAAAAGTGATTTCGACTGGATCAGGATCGCCGCCACCTTCTTCAATCTGACATATCGCGCTACATCCATCTCCGTCATCATTATTCCCATCATCGCAAGTTTCAAAACCAACCGATTCATCCTCTTCAACATCAATAACAGAATTCCCACAAACCCAGTCGTACCCAACGTATACGTCGCGAGAACCTAATATGCCTATATCCACTAACGATGCTAAATTTAAAGGATTGTTTGTTAAAGATATATTGTCCCCAGCACCAAACCCAACATTATCTACCAAAGGACCTACGTCACTAACGTAATTCCGCCCAAGCTCTAGATAACCCAAGGAAGTTAAACCTATCAAGGGAGTCAAATCACTGACTCCATCATTGTAAAGATTTAACTGAGTTAAAGAAGTTAAGCTACTCAAAGGGCCTAGATCACTAATTTGAGAAGCCTGAAGATCCAAATAAGTCAAAGAGGTTAAATCGCTCAAAGGATCCCAGTCTGCAATATAATTACCGCTTGCGACTAAATAAGTTAAGGAAGTTAAGCCACTCAAAGGGCTTAGATCGCTAATCGAATTATCGCCAATATCCAAAGAAGTCAGAGAAGTTAATCCGCTTAAATCACTAATGTCACCAATAGAATAATTATAAAAAAGATTTAAAGAAGTTAAATTAGTTAAACCACTCAAAGGGCCTAGATCGCTAATTGAATTATAACCCAAATCTAACCCAGTTAAATTCGTAAAATATTCCAATCCGGTCAAATCGGTTATTGGAAATTCTGGGGTGGAATCGTCAGGAGGCGAACAATCCAAGCTCTCCAGCGTCAACGCATCCTCATCCGTGATCGGATCCGTCGGAATTTCCAGCGCCGTCCTCACGCACGCCTCCAAATTTGCATCGGTGAAAGTGATTTCAACTGGTGTAGGTGGATACGTACAAGACGCATCATCCATATTGGCGCTAGGATCCCAGTTCTCTGCCCCACTATCCGTACATCCCCAAATATCTTCTGGTGGATCTGGGAACAAACACGTTCCATTATCAACAACTGCGCTAGGATCAAAATTATCTGCCGATCCATCCGTACAACCTTCGATCTGACAGGTAGCGCTACATCCATCCCAATCCGTATTATTTCCGTCATCACAAGTTTCTGGCCATTCCACCAACTCATTGCTACAAACCCAATCGTAGGTAACAAATACTCCACGCCCAGCCAATATATATAAATCCGCCAAAACCGAATCAAGAGGATTTCCACTAAAATCTACATAGTCGTTAGAACCAATTCCAGCATTGCCCAGCAAGGGCTCAATATCGCTAATAGAATTATTGTTTAAAGCTAAGCTTTCCAAGGAAGTTAAGCCGCTCAAATCGCTTATGTCTGTAATGGAATTATTGGCAAGAGTTAAATTATTTAAAGAAGTTAAGCCACTCACAATGCTTGCATCTGTCAGGTTGTTGGATTCTAAATACAACGTTGTTAAAGCAGCCCCTGCGGTTATTGATGTTAAAGCATTATCGTTGAGCACTAAAGTAGTCAAAGTCGTAGCCCCAGACACATCTATCGATGTAAACGCATTGTCGTTTAGATATAAATATCTCAAAGCCGTAGCTCCTGATACATTTATTGATGTTAAATTATTGGAATAGAGAGACAAACTATACAAAACTGTATTTGCCGAAACATCTATGGTTGTTAAAGTGTTGTCGGAGATGTTCAAATCAGTCAAAGCCGTATTTTCCCCTACATTTATTGTTGTTAAAGCGTTATTTTGGAGGTTCAATTCCGTCAAAGCTGTGTTATCTGAAACGTCTATTGCTGTTAAAGTGTTGTTCTGAAGCCATAATTCGGTCAAGGCAGTGTTTTCTGAAACGTCTACTGTGGTTAAAGCATTGCTGTCGAGCCACAAATGATTCAAGGCAGTTGCACCTGATAAATTTACCGATGTTAAATCATTGCCATTTAAAAACAGGAAGTACAAAACAGTATTTGCTGAGACATCTATAGTTGTTAAAGCGTTATTTGATAGATACAAATTAATCAAAGACGTATTCGCTGAAACGTCTATCGATGTTAAATTGTTAGAGTCGAGAAACAAACTTTCCAAAGCAGTGTTTGCAGAGAGGTCTATTGTTGTTAAAGAATTAAAGGCCAGATTCAATTCCTCTAAAGCAGTGTTTGCAGAAAGATCTATTGTTGTTAATGAGTTCGCACCCATGTACAAATAGGTCAAATTCGTAAAATATTCAATTCCAGTCGCATCAGTTATTCCCATTTCTCCACAGCTCAAACTCGTCAGAGTCTCCGCATCTACATCCGTAACCGCAGTGAATTCGTCGATGCCAAAATTTCCCCTCACGCACGCCTCAAAATTTGCATCCGCAAAAACAATATCCGTAGGCCCTGCCCCACCATAATAAACGATCCCAGTATCTGGCTGTCCATCAACCAAAAGAACGTCTCCAGGCACAACAGTTTCAGAATAAGTCCCCACAACTACCTGATCCGTATAAGTTGTTCCATTATATTCGATAGGGTTTGACTGCAAAAAAGCAGAAAGAACTGTGCCAGCACGATTTTGTATAGTAATATAAGAAGAAAGATCTCCTCCAGGGATAGAGTTACCATCAAAAAGTGCATAAAAAGTAGTAGAGCCAGCTTCGTCATCAACCCAAGCGTCAGTTAAATTTGAACCTGAACCTCCAGTTTCATTCAATGTCACATCAATCGTATCCGGACCATTTCCAGCAATAGAAATCGGCGTAGCATAAGATCCCATTCGAGCTGGATTGCCGCCAATTGTTGGAGAATTCCACCATAGAGCAGAAATCATCACTGTTGTTTGTCCTTCAACATGAGGGACGTATATATGCGCAGTACCAGGAGAAGAAATAGCAACATATCCATCAGGGGCACCATCGGTTGCATCTCCATACCAACCTGCAACCAAAATAGGATACTGCGTCCATTCTGGAAAACTAACATTCACAATAATTTCATGATCATCTGCCCCATCAACATTCCATTCAGGAGGCATTCCGCCACCCTCGTTCTGGCATGTATCACTACAGCCATCTCCACTTGTATTATTTCCATCATCGCATTGTTCTGACCAATCATTCCAATATTCAACATTATTATTCCCACAATAAGTATTGTACGTAACATTTACTCCACGACCGGATAACGTGCCGATATCCGCAAATGACGTCAAATTCAAAGGATTATTTCTCACATCAATAGTATCTCCACTTCCCGTTATTCCCGCATTGGCCACAAGAGAACTTATGTCCGTGATGTTGTTGCCAGATATATCTAAGTAACTCAAAGATGTATTTAGCAAGACATCAATTGTCGTCAAATCATTACCTTGGAGTGCCAAAGAAGTTAAAGCCGTATTGTCCGAAACATCTATCGTAGTCAAAAAATTGTTGGCAAGATTTACAGAGGTCAAAGCTGTATTTGTCGATAAACTTATTGCCGTTAAATTCCCCTGTTGATAGAGAGTCAGGTCTGTCAAAGCTGTATTTAAAGACAAATCTATTGTCGATAAATTATTTGCACCAAGATCCAAAATTTCCAAAGCCGTATTCGTCGATAAATTTATTGTCGTCAATTGATTGCCGTTGAGATCCAAAGAAGTTAACCCTGTAAAATATTCAATTCCCGCCGCACTTGTGATTCCCAATCCGCTACAATCCAAACTAGTCAAAGCCGCCGCATCATTATCCGTGATTGGAGTTGGCTCAGAGATAGTCAACGCCGTTCTCACGCACGCAAGCAGACTTGCGTTTGTAATCTCACTAGTGATATCCGCCGCAAAAACAGTTCCCGTCGGAAGCATCGTCAAAACAAGCGCAATAATAATTATTTTTGAAACAACATTTCTAAACCTCATGATGGGTTTGCTTTAGTATTTTTGTTTTTATTTCAAATTTATCATAATATTATAACACAAAAAGCCATCCTTGCTCAAGTCGAAAATGGGCGAGGATTCACTGTCTATTTCTTGATCACAAACGCCGCCTTTTTCGCATTCGTAGAAGCATTTGTTTTTGGATCGAAAGCGTAGGCAGTCAAAGTATGAGAATTGGCTCCAAGTCCTCTCGGCACCATCATTTTGAACGAACCCTTTTGGCTAGCGTCCGAGATTACCGCAGAACCAAACGTCACACTCTTGAAAGCAAGATATACGATCGCATTTTCACCACCTTGAGTTTGATCCACGTTGCCAGTGACAACGTAAACTTTTCCTCCTGTTTTTGTGAATTCGATATAGTCTATTGCCACGAATTTTGGTTCGTAATTTTCTGCTAAATTCAAAACGAAGGTTACAAATTTCCCAGCCTCTCCGGCATATGGTTCATGAGCATCTTCTTCTGTCACGACCATGTCGGAAATATAGAAATTATTATCAATTTCCTTGTCGACAGTGAAGTTGGTTTTGTTCCCATTTACCGCCACGCCTTTTCTTACTGCGTATATTTCAGCAGAATAATCTCCGCTCATTAAGCTCTGTGATAAGCCAAAAACAGCCTTGCCCTCTTCGTCAGAATAACCTTGAATAGTCATTACTGGAACAGTATTTATTCTCACAAATAATTGATCGTTCGGAGCAGACACAGCAAGAATTGCCGGATTGCTTCCCACAGTTCCATTCAGATTTACAAGCCTTGGAATTGTTACAATTTCTCCAGGTTTTTTGTTGAAAACTACGGCGTCCCCAATTTCTTTTTCTGTTAAAATTGATGAGTTTTTTTCTCCCTGATTTTTTCTCTTAACCTTATCCAGGCCATAAGCTTTTTCCAGACAACTCATGGCTTTATTTCCTAAACAATCTTCTTTGTCCTCAACAATTAGTTCCAAAAGAACATTGCTATAAGAACCCCTCTCGTACATTTTTGTATTATCCACGAGCGCAAAATCTATGACAGGATTGTCACCATCACCTCCAATAAATTTTGCCAACACCTCATCTGCGGTAGAAGTTGAGTCCGTTTCAGCGTCAGTAGCTGGTGGTTGAGAATCAGTCGGTGGCTGAGAATCTTCTGGCGGATCAATGTCGACCAGCGGTTTCAAAATCGGTTCAACAACTGGCGGCACAACAACTGGCGGCACAACAACTGGCGGCACAACAACTGGCGGCACAACAACCGGTGGCACGACAACCGGCGGCACAACAACTGGCGGTTCAACAACCGGAGGCACAACAACTGGCGGCACAACAACTGGCGGTTCAACAACCGGAGGCACAACGACGACCGGTGGCACCACAATTCTTGGAGGAGGAAAAATAACAATTCCGCTACTGCAACTTCCCTCCAAAACCGGCGTTCCTCCGACACAACTTTCTGGACTGGAGGTCGAAACCGTTCTAGTTTTCGCTCCATCCACGCACGCACTCCAATCGCTATACGTAAAAGAACTACAGGTTGGCGCAGTGTAAATCACCTCTCCCAAGGTCAGCGAACCAGTATCGCTCAAGTCCACATTTTGTGCATAAACAGAATAAGCATAAGTCGCATATCCAGAGAGCGTATCCGTGTATGTCGTATTTGTAGTCGAAGCCAAAGGTGCTGAATCTTTCAGGATAAAATAATTAGTTCCGGACGGATTTCCATTCGCATCCCAAGTAAGAGTTACGGAATTTCCATCGAGTGTAGCGACGCCACTTGTTGGCGTAGCGGCCAAAGTGCGCAGAGCCGCAGTGGAAGAATATTCAGAAATTCTTCCCTCATTATCTTTCGATGCAGCAGAGAAAGTATATTGAGTATTTGGAGTTAGTCCTGTCACAATCAAGCTTCCGCTAATTCCAGAAACAAATCCCCACGTGTCCATAGTTTGCCAATCAGCACTCACGTCCAAAGCAAGAGTTGCCAATTTAACATATTTCAAAAGTACGGATTCGTAGATGTTGTAAAGTGTGTTTAGAGGATTTTCATTTCCATCCAGAGTAATGGAGATAGTAGTTGCCGTAGGAGTGGAAAGAACCGGAGTCAAAGGTGCGTTCGCCGTCGTCGAAGCAGAAGTTGCTGTAGAATAAGCCGTTTCCACGTCGTCGCCATTAAATGCTTTCACTTCGAAGGTGTAATTTGTATCGAGGGAAAGTCCCGTAATTGTGAAAGAAGTTGCTGTATTTTTGTTTTCAGAATCTCCCAATGATCCATCCGCTTGAACATATTTATTTAGAGTAGTTTCGTGAATTACATAATTTGTTGTGCCAGGATTTCCATTCACGCTGACGGCAAGATCAATGGTCGCACCAGTTGCATTACTTGCCACAGGCGCACTTGGAATATTCGCCAAAGTGTACACAGAATTTTCGACATTAGAACTTTCATCTCCATTGCCATTCAGCGCACTTGCTCGATATGTGTATTGCGCGTTTGGAGAGAGCGAAGAATTAATCCAAGAGGTTTGTTGCGAAATATTTTGAGCCGAAGTAGTGGTGTTTATGAATTTAATTCCCGAATCCCCAAGTGTTAAATTTTCAAAAGTTCCATTCGCGGTTGCGGTGATAGAAGTTGAGGAAAGATCACTGAAAGAAATGGAATCAGGAGGGTTTTGAGAAGTGTATGCAGAATAATTTGAGTCAGCAGTTTCCACTAATTCAACATTTCTAGCTCTCACAAAAAATTCATATAAATTATTCGGAGCAAGTCCAACGACTCCCCAAGAAAGATCAGTCGTCCAGCCACTATCAAGTGATTGATCAGGCATCGATGCAAAAAATTCCGTGCCACTAGATTCCCAAGTCCATAGCATATCTGTTGTTGCTTGCGAACCTTGAGTATGACCAAGATTTACGGGAGCATTTGCGTCTGTGTATGCGGACACCGGAGCAACTGTAATTCCTTCTCCGTTATCATTTGCCGCTCGCACATAAACGCTATACTCAACATTTGGAGAAAGATCGGACATTGTATATGAAGTGTCTGCAGTTCCTGTTTCGCCAACTAAAGTGTCATCACTCAAATACACTTTGTAATTTGTGGCAGAAGTAACTGCATTCCAAGCCCAAGTGATAGAGGTCTCGCTTGCCGCTGTTGTGTGAATATTAGATACGGATGATGGCGGAGTAATTAAATCATTACTGACCGCGGCGTCATTCGTATTCAATATTCCATCACCATTATAAGAAAGAATTCTGACTCGATAACAGGTGTTTGCAGTTGCAGAATTTTCGAATGGATAACTTTGATTTGTTGTAGCGTTGTCATACAAATTTGTTCCGAAAGAATCATCACATGCTCCATCTTGGACGACGGAAGTGTCGATTTTTATTCCAGTCTGATCAGCATTTTCCCAAGACACAGTGTGTTTGTATTCGGAATTTGTACTCGCATTTGTGAGCACTATATTTGAAACAGGAGACGCCAAAGTATAAACAGAAACGCTATCCGATAATGCGGTCTCGATGTTCTCAGAATTTCGTGCTTTCGAAGAAACTGCGTATTGAGTATTTGGGGATAAGCCTGTCACATTTTGACCCAAAGCTCCGCCCCACGTGTCATAAGTTTGCCATGCCTCCGTGGTGTCCAAAGTTCCTCCCGCCTGAACATAATTATCACCTATTTTTATTGCGTATTCGGCAGACAAAGGATTCGATCCTTGATCGATCACCACATTCAATTCAGAAGTTGATAAAGGAGTTACAGTTGGTGACCCTTGCGAACTTGCCAATGTTGAAACTTGGAACGCATCGACTGTCGAAATATTTCCGAATGTGTCGATGGCAAATATTTTAAAGTAAAAAGAAGTGCTTATGGCGAGTCCAGTAATTTCGGTAGAAGTTGTCGAGATGGTCGCAAGATTTACGTCGTTTATATCGTCCCATTTTGCGGCTGTGCCTGTTTTGTTTTCGACATCATTTAGAATTTCTCCATGCCAGATTTCGTATTTAGAAAAATTTGCATCAGTAGAAGCATCCCATGTTAACGAAACAGAAGAGCTTGTTTGCAAGCCTGAAGAAAGCGCCGTTGTGCCAGAAGGGGCCGCGTTATCAATCGCGAATGCGTTTGATGTTTGAGCCGTTCCATCAATCGTTCCATCGTTCGGTGTCACGCGAATTTTTATGTTTGAATTTTCAATAATATCTAGCGAACCATTTCCATTACTTGCAGATTTTGTATCCCAAACTATCGTTAAGGTATTTTCAGAAGCAGTTTCTATTCCATCTACCGAACCGATTTGATATGTGCCTGAATTGTCCAAGTCTGCCGTCTCAGAAGACAAGTTTGCGGACAATAATAATGGATCATACCAAGTGACTCCATCATCGTCAGAATATTCTACTTTTAATTTCACATCATCTGAGTCGGAATCAGAAACCGCAACATCAAACGTTAAGTATCCACTCGCATCAGTTGATTGCGCGACTGAATCATTTGCAACAGTAGAAACTGGTGAGGAATTTGATACTTGAAAAAGTGGTGAACCTGCGCCGCCACTTGCACGACCGGTTCCCCCTGCAACAGAAAAATATCCGGCTAAAGAAGATATGGAATTAGAGATTGTATATTCAATATAAACAAATCCGCCACCACCACCGCCACCATTATAGCCGCCGTAATCCGCTCCACCACCTACTCCACCAACAACTGAAAAACTTTGTGGTGTTCCCTCAACAGCATTGGCTGTAATTTTAACTCCACCTCCGGCGCCACCACCACCGCCACCAGTAGAATTAAATATGCCATTGCCACCATTGGCAGTAATAGTTCCATTGATAGTTGTAGTTGCAGAAGAATTCAAAATGATTAACCCACCACCAGCTCCCCCGAAACCACCACCAATTCCTTTTCCACCACCAGAACCAATTGTGGCTGGATTAGTAGAACTGCCGTAAGCAGTACCACCTAGTGCACGATAGGCATTGCCACCGTTACCAGCGTGAGCACCACCACCAGCGCCCTGATCGTAAGGGCTATCAGCGCCTTTACCGGTTCCTTGTTGTCCACTATATCCCTTACCATTAACATTAATCGAACCACCAAATTGTACGTCAATTGTTGTAGCTGAAATATTTGCAATGTGAGTTTGAGCGGAGGAATTAGCTACGTGAGTTACAGTTCCACCATTACTAACCACTAAAGAATTAATATTCCAAGGCGTAATAGTTGTGAAATACCCCATAGAAAAAGTACCACTAGCACCAACTGTTAATTGTAGAGATGATGAGTTGGTCCAATTAGAGGTTTGCCAAAATTCTAAAGTTGAAGATGTTATGGAAAAATTATTTGGCGTAGTCAAGGTGCCACCAGAGATTCTCAAGGTGCCCAAACTAACACCATCCGGCATTATACTAAAAGGTGTAGTAGTCTCTATAATCATCGCCTTAGTAGAAGCGACAACGAAACTGGAATTTGAAAGATAAAGATTGTCTACCGTTAAAGAAGAATCAAATTGAAGTGTGCTTTCACTGCTTACAGCATTGATAGAATAAAGACTACCATGCGTGCCAGTTTGTTTGATATAGGCAACGCCAGCTCCACCATAAGTATAACCAGAGCCACCACTCATAGAAATATTTGGACCTAAAATACTATTTGTATTTGCAAAATTAATCAATACAGCGCCGCCGCCACCGCCACCACCATAGTAGCTAGGCCCACCACCAGCACCACCAGCAACTGAAAAACTTTGGGGTGTTCCCTCGACAGCATTGGCTGTAATTTTAATTCCACCACCAGCACCACCACCAGCACCACCATTAGCATTATTTGCGCCAGCACTTCCATTGGCAGTAATAGTGCCATTGATAGTTGTAGTTGCAGAAGAATTCAAAATAATTAAACCACCACCGGCCCCACCAGAAGCATAACCAATACCTAAACCGCCACCAGAACCAATCGTGGCTGGATTAGTAAAACTACTGTAGTTGTTAGTGCCACCCAATGCATTATAGGCATATCCGCCATTACCAGCGTGAGCGCCACCACCAGCGCCCCGATCATAAGGGCTATCAACACCTTTGCCGGATCCATTCTGACCATCGTAACCCAAATAACTTGCATTAATTGACCCTCCACTTTGTACATCAATAGTTGCCGCACTAAAATCAACTTTATACAAAAGACTCGTAGAGTTATTTCCATGCGTCAAAACGCCCCCGCTCTGTATGGTCAGTGTCCCGGTGATCGTTTGAGTATTTGTATTGTTTTGAGTAAGTGTTCCTCCGCTTCGAATTGTAATATCGGCCACTTGATTAATCGTATAACTTTCTATGGCAACGGCATGAGAAATTCTCACATTGTTTCCAACTTGTGGTACTCCGCCACTACAATTACTCCATGTGGCAGCAGTATTCCAATCGCCATTTGTTCCAGTTGAAGCGCATGTGTTTACTGGAATTATTTCGGTTACAGAAGAAGCGCCAGCAGAGCCACCGGGTCCTGCGCCAGTTCCACCTACGACAGAAAAGTATCCAGCAGATGAAGAAATTGAATTACCACTAGTGTATCCAACATAAATAACACCACCACCACCACCACCACCATTTCTGCCAGCATATACAACGCCATAACTATTACCACCAATTGCGGTCATTGATGTTGGCGTGCCAGCTACGGTAGCCGCGGTGATTTTGATACCACCACCAGCGCCACCACCAGCACTTGAGTTGCTGCCATTTCCTCCATTCGTACCATCGGCAGTAATTGTGCCACTAATACTAGCAGTTCCTCCAGCGTCAAGAATGATTAATCCACCGCCGGCGCCACCAGGACCACCGCCGGCCGCACCACCACCAGATCCGATAGTTGCTGGGTTAGTGGCGTTTTCATTAGCTGTGCCACCAAGGGCTCCATCAGTGGTCACTCCACCATTGCCACCATGTCCACCACCACTACCGGCCTGATATCCATTGTTGTCTTTTCCTATACCAGGGGCGAGACCGTATCCATTATTATGAGTACTAGTTCCTCCATCATACCCTCTGCCGTCAGCGTCAACCAAACCATTTGCGTTAATGGTTAAATCATTGGTTGTACTTATGTTAATAATATTTGTTTGAGCAGTTGAATTATCTCCATGGGTTACTTTTCCATATCCAGAAGAGACAGTGCCCACAGTTAATGATTTTAGAGCGAGTGATGCAGAAGTTGTAAAGCTTCGCATATCCAAGATACCTTTGACGGTATTAGATGTTCCATCAAGAGTCATGTCCACTAAATTCGAATCTGTGATTATTCCTGTGTTCCAAATTTCCAAGATAAAATCCTTAACAGTGAAAGTGCTTGGAGTAGTTAATGTTCCGGTTGAAACTTTTAAAGTTCCAGTCCCATCGCCATTTGCAACGCTAGTCGCGCTACTTAATGTTAGAGTTTTTCCGGTTGTCAGAGAATAAACCGCATTACTTTTAATAGTTACAGTTGTTGCAGTAATAGACGTTGCTACCTGAGGAGAATCCGCCCCAACCGTAGCTCCGTTGATAATATACAAGTCGTCACTAACACTTACTTTTTTGACATATGTAACTCCGGCACCACCAGCGCCGGCACCAGTTCCGCCTTTCATACTGAAATATCCAGCGGTAGGGTCAAAAGTATTTGATCCTGTTGTGTATTGAATATAAATAATACCACCACCACCACCTCCTCCATTTCTGCTAGCATATACAACACCATAACTAGTTCCTCCTGTTGCGGTAAAACTTGTTGGAGTTCCAGAAATAGAATCTGCCACAATTTTGATACCACCACCAGCACCACCACCAGCACTTGAGTTGCTACCATTTCCTCCATTCGTACCATCCGCAGTAATTGTGCCAGCGACAGTAACGCTTCCGGTTGCATTTAAAACAATCAACCCTCCGCCACTACCTCCAACTCCACCTCCAGCCGCACCACCGCCGGAACCAATTGTCGCCGGATTAGTGACGTCTCCATTAGCTGTGCCGCCAACATCTCCATCCGTAGTCGTTCCACCATTTCCACCATGTCCACCACCACTACCAGCCTGATATCCATTACCATCTTTTCCTATACCAGGAGCAGGGCCATAGCCATTGTTATGTACATTACTAGTTCCTCCATCATACCCTTTTCCATCGGCACTTATTACACCTCCAAGCTGTACATCCACACTCGCCGCACTGAAATCAACTTTGAATGCTTGCGTTGTAGAGTTATCTCCATGAGTAAGAGTTCCTCCACTTTGTACAGTCAAAGATCCGGAAATCGTTTGAGTCAAAGCATTGTTTTGAGTCAGAGTTCCTCCGTTTCGAATTGTAATATTTGCAACTTGATTAATCGTATAACTCCCTATGGCAACAGCATGAGAAATTCTCACATTGTTTCCAACTTGTGGAACGCCACCACTGCAAAGACTCCATGCGGCAGCTGTATTCCAGTCGCTGTTTGTTCCAGTCGAAATACATGTATTTGTCGGAGCTGTTTCTTCCAAAATAGGCAAACCAGCACCGCCATTATTAGCACCAGTTCCACCCGCAACAGAAAAATAAGCGCCAGCTGCGGAAACAGAATTAGTAGTGTTGTAACCAATATAAATTCCACCACCACCACCACCACCACCGTTGGCTCCGCCAGAGCCCTTTGTTCCTCCTGTAGCTTTCAAAGCAGTCGGAGTTCCGGTAATTGTGTCAGCATTAATTCTAATGGCACCACCACCACCACCACCACCACCGCCCATGCTGTCACCGGTAGCATTATTGCCATTGGCAGTAATCGAACCAGTAATAGTCAAAGTTCCTGAAACATTAAGTTTTATTATTCCACCACCATTCGCACCGCCAGCTCTACAATCACCACCACCACCACCAGATCCCAAGTCAGTACCAATGTCCGCAGAAGTATGAAGATAATGTGTTCCTCCAGCCCCATTAGATGCTCCGCCATCCCCGAAATTAGCACCACCACCACCGTAGGTATACGTACAACCACCGGGGTGGATTCCTCCACCTGGTCCAGAGCCGTCAACACCAGAACCACCACCGTCATATCCTTTTCCGTCGGCATTTATTACACCTCCACTTTGCACATCAATAGTCGCCGCACTAAAATCAATTTCGTAAGCCAGCGTTCCAGCATTGTCTCCGTGAGTAAAAGTTCCACCATTTTGCACAGTTAATGTTCCTGAAATAATTTGAGTACTTAAATTGTTTTGAGAAAGAGTTCCGCCATTTCCGATTGTAATATTCGCCACTTGATTAATAACATATGCGCCGATATTAACAGGAGAAATAATCGTTACATTATCACCAACTTGTGGAACAGTTCCGCCACACCCAGTCCAGGTAAAAATATTATTCCAATCAGTATTTGAATTAGCAGAAACGCAATTGTGAGCCCCTCCAACTGGAGCGTTTAACGGCTCTAACCAAAAAAATCCTTCACCACCAGGATTGGCACCGGTACCACCACCTTTAGAAATATTTGAGAGAACAATGCTAGAAGAACTAGTGTATTCATAGCCAATGTAAACAGCACCACCACCACCTCCTCCTCCATTCGCCCCACCAGTTCCTTTTGTTCCTCCTTTTACTTCCATCGCAGTCGGAGTGCCAGCTACAGTATATGCAGTAATTCTAATTGAACCACCGGCACCGCCACCACCTCCACCCATACTGTCACCAGTAGCATTATTGCCATTTGCCGTAATTGAACCATTGACGGTCACCGTTCCGGAAGCAGTAAGTTTTACCAAGCCGCCACCGGCGGCCCCACCAGCCCTACAATCACCACCACCACCACCGGATCCTAATTCAGTACCAATTTGTGCCGCAGTAGTAACATATGCTGTTCCACCGGCTCCGTTAGACGCTCCACCATTTCCGGCATGAGCACCACCACCACCGTAAGTATACGTACAACCACCGGGACTAAATCCTCCACCTGGTCCAGAACCATTCGCCCCAGAACCACCACCGTCATACCCTAAACCACTGACATCGATTGTACCGCCATTTTGCACATCAATAGTCACTGCGCTGAAATCAACTTTGTAAGCCAACGTTCCGGCGTTATTTCCATGAGTCAACGTTCCTCCACTTTGTATAGTCAAAATCCCCGCAATCGTCTGAGTATTTGTATTGTTTTGAGTCAGCGTTCCTCCACTTGCAATCGTGATATTAGCAACTCGATTAATCGAGTAATTGCCAATGGAAACAGCATGACCTATCGAAACGTCATCTCCTTCTTGTGGCACAGTGCTACCGCAATTGGTCCATGTTGTAGCGGTATTCCAATCGCCATTTACTCCCGTCGAAGCACACGTATTTGCAGCTAGAACAGTTCCTGTTGGAACCATCACTGAAACAAGCGCAATAATAATTATTTTTGAAACAACATTTCGAAACCTCATGACGTGTTTATTTTTATTTCAAATTTATCTCAATATTTTACCACAAAACCGTCTTTTTTCCAAGGCCAAAAAAGCGGGCCTATTTAGAGAGTTTTACCACCCAAAAGAAAACCCCTAAGATTCCTCCTAAGGGTCTTCATTTAATCTACGATTTCAAACCCTTCTACAATGCCAACATATTCACCAGCATTGAACCAGCTTCCACTCTTGAAACACTCTTTGTCCCTTTTACATATCGGAGACCGCCTTCCATGTATCCGCCCAACAAGCCTTTTTCAGCTGCCAAAGCCATATATCCAGCATACCAGTTTGCCTTTGTAACATCAGCAAAGTATGTGGATTCTTTTGCCATGGAAGCATTCCATTCTGTCACAACAGATGGATGAAGCTTCATATATGATTCAACCAACATCTTGAAGAATTGAGCTCTTGTAACAGATTCATTTGGATTGAATTTTGCAGCCTCAGCAACAACTCCTTGTGCTTTTAGGTAAGCAACTGAAGATGCGTACCAAGTTGTGGTAGCAACATCTTCGAATGGAGCAGTTGTAACAACGGTTGTGTCGTCATAACCCATATATCTAGCAATAACTGTAGCGGCCATTGCTCTTGTCATTGTGTTATCCATATTGAAATACAATTTGCCACCAACAAGAGATCCCTTGAATAATCCAAGGTCCAACATCTTTTGAATCACAGGATATCTCCAAGATGTCGTTGCTAGCGTCAAAAGGTCAGCAAAGTCTGTGACTTTTGTTGCGACGTTTGTGTTGGCAGGTAGCTTGGCTTTGGCGATAGGTTTTATAAATATTCCACCACCGCTACTGACAGTTGCTGCTGGACCGGCCGCAAATGTTGTGAAGTGGTTTGTCGCAATATAAACAAAATTATTTGAATAAATATAACATTGTTCAGGATCTAAAAGATCGGTATTGATCGCCAATTCATAATTTAAAGGCTGAAGAAGTTCACTGTCGGTTACCCAGTCGTCACTAACGTATTGAGAATCTGTACACTCGGCAACATTATATTCAGTGTCGTCTGCTGCCAATATTTTCACGACAGGATTTTCGATAACATCAAAGTTTTCATAAGGAACTTTTACGACAGCCGCCGCGCTCAAGCCAATTGCAAAACCACCAGTTTCAACTGTTACCACATTTGCAGAATCAAAAAAGTCTTTAAATGTCGTTGGTAAATCGCTCGATAATTCCTCTGCCCCTGAAACAATTATTTCTCCGTTCCAGCCATCTCCTCCATCCATGACAAGTCCCGCTGGCAAAACTATTTCAAGCCCAGTAAGGCTTCCAGTTCCTTCCAAAGGAATCTCAGTCTCTAATGTTATTTCCCCAGTATCGTCTACTGGCAAAGTGAAATTTCCGTAACTTGACCCAAGGCCTGTTCCAAATTTTCCATTTTCAGCCCATTCAGCCCAGTTGCTATCAGCATTCTCTGCAAAATAATTAAATCCATAACCAAATCCATAACCATAATCGTAAACACCATTGAAAAATCCAAAACCATAACCATATAAATATTCTTCAGTATTTCCAGAAACATCAGGGTTTGTTCTGTAGAAAAATTGCCCTACGTTTTCTTCCAAGAAAGTGATTGTGTCATTATCAAAATTATAATGAGTCTCACCGTTGTAAGTGAACTCACTTAGATCAAAAGCGGGACCATTATCAATGTTTTCATTGTCATCATCAGTAATTGCCACAGTTGCAAAAGACGGCTCCCCTACGGTGTAATAGCCACTTATTGGTTGAATCTCGAGCGTTGCAGTTTCTAGATTCTCCACGTCCGAATCATCCATAGCGGTGAGAAATACCGCAGCGGAATCTAATCCAGACGGGATAATAACAACGCTGCTTGATATAGGATAATAATCAACTCCGTAGGTCGCCGTCCCCACAATTACAAAAGGTATAACTAATGGAACTGAATTATCCTGAGTTTCACGAGTGAATCTGAAAGCAGTGGTGCCGCCATTTTCGACAATAGAAGCGTTGTCAGATGTTACAGATACGATATCATTTCCAGTGCCATCTTCGTCCACGATATATGCCGTAGCAGTCGCATTTATCGCCTCGTAAATTCCTTCCGCTGGAACTATAGACATTTCCACATTCTCAACTCCTTCTGCGTCCAAATCATCTATAGGCGTACATGTTATAGTCGCTGATGATTCTCCTTCAGGGATGGTTATGGATGATGTATTTGAGCAAGTATAATCTGTATCAAGCGTTGCCGTTCCATCTATAGAAAGCGCTAATTCTAAAGCCTGATCGGTACTGCCCTCACGAGATACCGTGAATACAAAAGGATCACCAAGCTCTTCACTCTCTCCACCAATCTCGGCTCCATATAGATCCGATGCAGTGATTGAGACATGAGGGAAATCATTATCGGTAATAGTTACGTCTGCTGAATATGGCGTCGTTATCAAGTAGCCTTCAGCCCTATTTACTGTCAAAGTTGCCGTTTCAGGACCTTCTATTGAGTCATCATCAATCGGCGTTAACATAATGTTCACCCCACTTGCAACAGCTGGGATAACAACCGAGTTCGCAACTGGTTCATCGCCCAACGTAAGATTGTAATCCACTCCATTCGTAGCACCGCTCATCGTGAAATAAACCGTCAAAGGATCTGTCGTGTCACCATCTCTTAAAATTGTATACATGCCTGTATCTTCCGCAGGCGTGCCCTCAGCAGAATCACCATCGTTCACCAAAACCGTCACTGAAGTACTCGGCGTCTGTTCCATCGACCAAATCAATAATTCTCCAGGCCTATTGTAATAATAAGCATTACCTCCCGACTGCAAAAAATCACTAAAATCCACACTCTCATTTACACAGTTAGATTGATCATCACATACTCCCTGTACATTCAAAGTAAAATCATCCGCGCCAAAATTGCCATTAAATAAACCCAAGTTAGAATTATAATCAAAGCTTAAATATACGTCAGAATCGTAAACACTGATGCCACTAGGGTTGTATGTCCCCGCTTTTGGTCCTGATGGAATTGTTATAGAATAATTTGAAGACGTCTCTAGGTTATTCGCACTAAGAGTGTTGCCGCTTCCAAAATACAAATATATACTACTTGAATACTTGTAACTCAAATTGCCATATGTCCCAGCGTAAGCACCATCAATCCAACTGGCAACACATTCGTTATTCTCGCAGGCCAAACTCCCCACGGGACTACCAGACCTATCACTACTTGTAAAATACAATCCATCTCCGTTCACGCTCCCTTCGACACCATTCCATTGATTAGGGCCATAATAAACAGGAGTATTTGCTTGAAACGAATCAGCTATGATCCACACCATATTCCCAGCATCGTCACTGTATTCTGTATAAAGGAATTTATTGTTTGAATTTGTATAATAAGAAGCAGAACCATTCTCTCCTCCAGCTACATGCAGAAGGCGTGGTGAACCAGAAGAATACGTCCATGAAAATTTATTATCATTCGTATTCAACGTCTCATTAGAGGTATTTTTAATACCTTCATCTCCAGTTTTTACATTCAAGTAAGAACCATACGGACTTAAACCAGGATAGCCATTAACCTTCACATCAACGCATGTATAAGCCCACGAAGGATCGCTTGAACATTCTTCTGGCGCCGTAGCAATTACGATATTATCTCCCCATGAATCACTGTAATACTTATAATTATTAACCGTCTCCAGAAACGCCTTATCAACAGGCCCACCAGTAAACTCAACTCTTATGGTATTAACTATTTGATTCTCGTCGTATTTCAACACATAGCTGTCCAAGCAAAACCCGTCACAGCCACTACCACTTCCAAACATTGAGTCGGCTAATCCCCCGACTTCAGTTTGCACTGCCATAAAATCCGAGACACTGTGAACTGGAAGATCAGTCCAATCTCCAAAACTAAAAAGGTCTCCCTCTTGATAAATATGTTGATCATCAAACGTTAATATGAAGCTTACGTTTGACCCAAAATCGATAACGCTCTGCCCATCAACATTACTTACATATCCCTCTGGAAAAGTAGAAACATAATCTGCGATATTGACCGTATATGGAAACCAAATTGCAACTTCGTTCTCGCTATCTGGTGACTTAAAAACATATGGGAATTCGACAGGAGTTTCCACCATATAACTTGCGATCATTCCAGGCATATTCATAACTCTGTTCCCAGTGCTTAGAGTAGTGCCTGCCCAATTAACATCGATTGTATATCCAGGTGTTGACGTGACCGAAGCCTCATCAAAAAGCAAAAGCCACATTTCCCCAGGAGTTTGACTCAACTGCATTAGGCTAGCATCTAACACCCTCGGCATTAAACCGTCACTACCTCCCATATCAATAGTATCGCCAACATCTATCTGCGATACAACCACTCCATCCGCATCTCTTAAAGTATAAGTTGTATTGGCATTCTTTGGAGTGAGAGTAGATGGCGCTTGGAAAGTAATAACAGCAGCAAACGCAGGGAACTGAGGAATCATTGACCCAGCTTCCCATATACCAAAGTTTCCATCACTCGGCCCAGCCAAAACAGCCAACTCTAAATCGG
This sequence comes from uncultured Candidatus Peregrinibacteria bacterium, assembly GCA_903847465.1. Taxonomy (GTDB): domain Bacteria; phylum Patescibacteriota; class Gracilibacteria; order UBA1369; family LOWO2-01-FULL-3; genus CAINDQ01. Next base: position 4,607 of record CAINDQ010000093.1, on the reverse strand, counting down.
TCAGTCCTTCCCCTAAATCACTAAGATAAAAAGTTAAGGTATGAGCAGTATTAACAGGTTCAGCAAAAGTTAACACAATATTATTTGCATCTTCCATAACAGCGGTCGATGGATGAACTCCATTAAAAGCCCACTCATTTGTATCTTGAAGAAAAGCCTCCATCCCTTCCGTATTCAGACTAGTATAAACATTCACAACATCATTAGAACTGCCAGTTTCTAAAGTAACAGTAAAGTTCTCACTGGTAGGAGCTCCACCAGCCAAAACAGTAGGAATTAATGTGAAAATCAGCACGAAAATTGAACATAGCGCAACGAAACGTTTGTAGTTTTTCATAAGAGCTTGAGAGGTTAAGCTTATATTTTTTGATATTAACACGGAGTCTACCAGACTTTTTGGGAAAAAGTAATATTAAAAATAAAACTCTTAACTAGTACTCAAGTTAAAATAAGATCGTTATCTATATCGTATTCGACTACAAATGATAATAAATTTTAGTTTCCCCTCGCGAATGGAAGAACTATCGAGAGTTTTGTGCCCCTGCCTACAGTGCTTTCTATGAGCAATCTTCCGTCCAAAACTTCTTCTATATAAGCCTTTGCCAACTTAAGTCCCCTTCCTGTGCCTATAGTCCCATCAGCTCTGGAACTATGGTTACCACTTCCCAGTATCTTGGCGATTAGCTCTCTAGACATTCCTATGCCATCGTCCTCAATAGTCGTAACTACATCTCCGTTTAAACGCCCTCCTTCAACGAGAACGTTGCCACCTTCACGAAGCATCGCATGGCCGGCGTTTCTCAGCATCTCTCCTACTCCACCCGTGTATATTCTTGGATGTACTTTGGCAAACAAACTTCCTAATCCAGAAGGGGGAAGTCGATTAATTATATTTACAGGATGAGCCAATTTGCTTGCTTCTTTTTGTTGGAAAGCTGTTACGGCTTGGCCGGTTAAATTTGCGATATCGTCAGGGATTAGACGTACTTCTTCAGGACCAATATGCAAAAGAGGTAATTGGTCGTAATGATCATGAAAGGTTAGATCTTCAGGGATTTTTCCACCAGAAACTTTGTCTATCTCTATGGAAGAATATCCAATTGCCGCCGCGGCGTGATTATTAAAGTCATGAGCCAGCATTCGAAAAAGTCCGGTGAGAACGAAATTTCCGCCTTCGCCTCTCATGAAATTATTATTGTTAAACATGGCGGCGATGTCGTTGTCGTAATATGCTGCAATTCTTTTATATTCCGCAATTTCTTGTTCAGGAATTGGCATTCCTTGTCGTAAATATACATTAAATCTCCTAGCCAATGCGCTCATGTCTCTTTTACATCGCTCGATGGCAGGATTCACCCCAGCTCTAAAAAAAGCTTCAATACTGCCGGCAGATTCTATTAAAAAAGCATCACCAGGACTATCTGTCGGTTTTGCTTTAGGATGCAAAATAGCTTGTAAGCAATCCTTTCTTACTCCCCCGCAAAGCTCTAAACATCTCATGTCAGGCATTTCCAAAACTGCCCTAGAGATAAGTTCAGGGCTTGCCATAGAAGCTAGTTCTTTTAGTTTTGCAAATTGTCCACACTCTTCGTTGGTGTCCATGTGCACTTCTTAAGTTAAAGAAAGGTATTATAACCGAATTTCTTCAAAAGTCAATGGCTATGTGATCTCTACGCAAACACTTCTAGTACGTTGGCCTTTTAAAAAATATAACAAAAAATAATCTCTTCGTAAAGAGTTTGGATTTGTTGACAAGAAAGGTAAGTCTAAATCTCAAAATAAGGGGGCGGCCGAGCTCGGCCGCCCCCTTATTCCAAGGTGCGTCCGTGGCTTTAGCCTCCTGTTACGGCCCATCAGCGATCAGTTGTCTCCGCTGTATCCGCTGTATTCTCTGGGCCAGTTGAATTTGCGTCGGCCGTTCCATAGTTGCCGGATACTTCCTGTGAGGTTCTCTTCGAACTCGTTCATGATGATCCACAGGGTGCATCCAACGTTCACTAGGAACGTCACGATGAAGATCAGCGCCAGTGCCCAGCCCGGAGGAGTCACTTCGAGGTAGTCAAACTCCGCGAATTCTCTCCGAACGAACTGGTCATTGACGGCAGGTGCGAGCCAGTTGACGATCTTCACGAGATCCAGAGGTTTGCCCTGGTCTTCGATGACGAAGTTTCTCGTTTCGATCTTCAGCCGCTCGGACTCGCTCCAGGAGAAGACGTACGTCCAGGCAGTGTTGCCTTGGCCGTCGAGTCCGATCGTGATCACGAACTCGTTTTTGTTCGCTCCCTTCCAGAATGCTTCCTGCATCTGGCCGGTTGCGATGTCTCCTCCGTTGAAGATCAGGATCCACATGCGCACCTGCTTCGGTCCTCCCAGTTTGGCGTTCCACATCCCCAGAAGCTTCTCCGCTTCCTGAGTTGATGGACCGCCGTTGCCGAGAATGGAAGGCAGGTAGTAGTAGTCCGTGATCTTCGGGTAGTCGTAGAGTCCGTACTGCGCGACTTCTTCTTCGGTGACCTTCGGATAGTTCATCACGCTATCCGAGGCCGCAACTCGATTTTCGTAGGAATGTTCGGTCGTGACCGGCTCGAGCGTTTCATCCGTTCGTGGCCAGGTTGCGACGTACTTGTCCCCATCAATCGAGTGGTAATCGCGTTGCAAATCGACCTTCTGGCGACTTTTGAAAAGTTCCGCCAGATGCTCGAATTTTGCACTGCTTGTAGAGAGTCGAATTCCGTTGGAATCGTGAACGTACCATTCCGGAGGGTGGTCGTCCACGTCATACGGATGGTAGTACCCATCGTTGCTGTGCATGTATCCGTCGTTGCTGTGAACGGCGTTCCCATTGCTGTCACGATGCGAACACGGAATCTCGTGCGTACACGAAATCTCATGAACGCAGGGAACTTCCTCATCCCATCTTTCGTAGAACTCGGCGTACTCCGCTGGTCCTCCCCAGAATTCATTGTCCTTCACTTGAAGTTTCTCGACAATGGATTTCCCGAGGAAGATGAGTATCACCGATGCCACGAATGGAATCAGAAATTCCCACACGACAGTCTTTCGACGGAAGAACACGAGCAGAACGATGACGGTGAGGACAGGTATGCCCATCGCCAGCCATGCGATCATCTCGATCCTCCTACTTCTTGTCGAAGACGTCCACGTTGTCCTCGTGACCGGTAGACATCGCGTCGTCGGCCTTCGCGGAGGTGATGATGATGCTCACGACCTTCTTGGTCTCGGGCGTGTCACCTTCCTTCACCCACCAGTTCGACGGTGCCGTGTCGTAGCAGTTGCGATGCTGTTGCTCGATACTCTTGAGCTTCTTCTGCTCGTTGGCGAGTTCGGACCTCAATGCCTCCACTGCGACCATGATGTCCTTGGAGACGCTGGAGTCGTACTCCGGGTTGTGTTCCTGGATCCACTTCATCAGCTCCCCGCCTTGCGAGCGAGTGCTCATGATCTTCTCGTAGATCCGTTCGAAGTCCGCGGCGTACTCCTGCTTGATCTGGGCCTTCTGCCGCACGACCTTCCAGGTCTTGTCGAAGAAGATTTTTACGACCTCCTGCTGAGTGGCGTGCAAGTTTCTCGTTCGGGCCTCGTGGTTGCGGTAGGAAATGCCCACCGCGCTCCACACCGCCCAACTCGCGATTGCCAGAAACACCAGCACCGCTCCGATCTTCAGCCGTAGACTCCATCGTTCCGGGGTCATCGGCTTCTTCGCTCCGCCCTCGTTCGTCGTTCCCTCGTCCGTCGTCCGCCCGTTCATCGCTCTCTCCTTCTGGGCTCATGCCCGTTATCGCTACTTCCAAAGATCGGGATTCGGTTCGCAAGAACCTTCGGATATCCGGCAACAAGCCAGACACCTACAACTCCCCTTCTCGGAAGGTAATACCTTTCTTGTCAACGGTCTTCTTCCGTCCCGAACAAACAGCGCAAATATTTTTGCAGTATTTATTACTGAAAAAGGAAGGGCCTAATATAAGAGAATAAGCCATTTTTGTCAACAAAAACCACTCATCGCAAACCTAGCCACCCCTCTTTTTCTTTCCTCATATTTTTCTCATGATTTTTTTATAAATATTTTAAGAAAATTTTATCTTTGCCTGCTAATCTCCCTCTGTCCTCCCTACCCCGCATCGCAAATCTGTAAAAAAGTAAAAAAGTAAAAAAGTAAAAAAACCAAAAAGTAAAAAAATCGGAAAATTTTACTTTTTTACCAATTCCCAAAAACAACCTAACCACACACACCTTGAAACTCATCAAAATCTCTCCAAAATTCCAAATTACCATCCCGAAAACGCTGAAAAATCTCTGTCGCACCGGCTGGTTTGCATTAGTATCGGAAAACGACGTTATTACTTTAAGGCCCGTCGATGTTCAGCCAGCCAAAAGCGAAGAGGAAATTTTTGAGGAAATATTAAAATCCGCAATTTCGCAAAAATAACCGCTATCGGGCTTTTATTATGGCGGAACGGACGGGGATCGAACCCGTGACCTCCACAGTGACAGTGTGGCGTTCTAACCAGCTGAACTACCGCTCCATAATCCTTTATTTCTAAAAGCAGGTGGAAGATAATATATTCCACCACTAAATACAAGAGATT
>CAINDQ010000092.1 GCA_903847465.1 uncultured Candidatus Peregrinibacteria bacterium | reverse complement strand
TATTTTTTTCATAATTTTATGAAGTCTCGAAACTTCTAGCAAACGAATCAACGCAGTAAAAGAACAATTATGAACTTCCACCATTCCTAATTCTTTAACTGCAAACTTCGTCAGATCCACTCCGTGACTATTTATAATTCCTGATTTCCCCGGCGTGAACGGATGAGTTACTATTCCGCGAAGTTCTTTATGTTTTTTTACAAAATCTATCAATTCCAATACGCTTAATTTTCTAGGAGTAAGTAATTCCTTGTGAGAATAAATATCTTTTTTATCTTTGGCGAAAACTATTACGTCAGTGCCTTCTTTTGTTAGAACTTCTACTCCTGGAACTATCAACGTTTTGGCGTTTTTTGGCCTAGCCGCGTCTAAATGTCCAAAAGTTTTTTTTGGATGTTTGAAGGAATGCTCTGTGATAATAACCATATCTAGGTCATGTTTCTCAAATGCTTTCCAAATGAATCGCGCTTTTATTTTCGAAAACCATTCTCCTAAAAGGGGAATGAAGAAGGGGAAATTTGGATGGAAATGATAATCTACTTTTATATGCATGGAATAAGCTTACCGCTAAAATTTTGTTGTGTGTGTCTAGTCCTCAATAATCAACGGTACGATAAGTGGACGTCTTTCCAGTTTGGAATGAGTGAATTTGTCGACGGTTTGTTTGATATATTGCTTCACGTCCTGGCGTGTAGCGCCATGATGTTTCTTGCGAATGTTTCGATATGCTTCACCGGCGACGTTGGCGATTTCGTTGGCCACCTCGTCCGTTTCGTGCATATAAACAAAGCCACGTGAAACAACATCTGGAGTTCTTTTCAGTGCTCCAGTTTTTCTATTCACATGAACAAGAACTATCAAGGCTCCATTCTGCGCCATAATCTGGCGATCCATTTGCACTTGAGAGCCGACGTGACCTTCTCCCAAACCATCAATCAAAATGTATTTTGTATCAACAGTTGTAGTTGTCTTTGTCATCTTGCCTCTTTCAGCGAGCAAAATATTGCCGTTTTGTAGCATGATCACGTTGTCTTCCAAAACTCCACATTCATCCTTGGCAAGATTGCCATGAGTTTGACGCATGAAATATTCTCCATGAATCGGAATAAAATATTTTGGATTTACCATTCGAATCATCTGTTTCAATTCTTCCTGATAACCATGGCCTGAAGTATGCACATCCATAATTTGATTATGAATAACATTTGCTCCAAGCATACAAAGCCTATTCACAACGCTGAAAATGGCCTTCTCGTTGCCGATAATCGGTGATGAAGAAAGAACAACGGTGTCGCCTTTTTTGATTCTAATATGAGGATGTTCGCCGCCAGCAATTCTACTCAAAGCCGAAATAGCTTCTCCTTGAGAACCGGTGGTAAGAATAAGAGTTTGTTCGTCGGCACTTTTGCTTTGATACTTTTTGATATCCTGAATAATGCCTTTTGGAAATTGTAGAAATCCTAGTTTTGAAGCGATATCAATATTGTCTCTCATGCTACGACCACTAACGAAAATTTTGCGGCCATGCTTTTGAGAATAATCGATAATTTGTTGAAGTCTACCGATGAGCGTTGAAAAAGAAGCAATAATGATGCGACCTTTTGTTTTTTGAATAAGCTCATCAAGAGTTTTTCCAACTTCGCTTTCAGACATTGTATGTCCTGGCTTCAAAGCGTTGGTGGAGTCTGAAAATAGGGCGAGAACGTTTTGGCTGCCCAGAGCTTTTATCTTGTGTAGATCGGCTTTTTTCTGATTACCAGATGGAGAATCATCGAACTTGAAATCGCCTGTGTGAACTATTTTTCCAATCGGCGTGTCCACAACTATTCCAACCGAATCTGGAATGGAATGCGCAACGCGGAAGAAATTCAAATCGAATTTTCCGAGACGAAGTGGTTTGTCAGGATCGATCACGCGAATGCTCGCTAATTTTTCCTGCTTGAATTCTTCGACTCTTTTCTGAATAAGTCCACAGGTTAAACGAGTGGCATATACAGGAGGGAAATCGAGTTTTGGTAAAATGTATGGAATGCCGCCAATATGATCGAGATGACCATGAGTGATGACAATTCCTTTAATTCTTTTGCGATTTTCTTCGAGATAACTAACGTCTGGAATGACGTAATCTATTCCCAACATATCTTCATCGGGAAATTCCAAGCCCATATCTATTACGATAATGTCTTCTTCGTATTCATAAACCATCATGTTCTTGCCGACTTCATTTAAGCCTCCAAGTGGGATGATTTTTAGTTTTCCTAAGAGAACTGGTGCTTTTTTCTCTGGTTTTGCTTTCACTTTGATGGATTGCAAGGCGCGAGATGGAGCCTTTTGCGCGTGAGGCGCGTTAGACGCATGAGGCGTCTGAGGCGCGCGAGGCGCGTTATTTTTTTGCTTTTGGTTCTCAGTTTTTTTCTGAGGTTGTATTTTTTGTATTTGCATTTTTGGCTTCTGAGCCGTGATATGTGATAATAATTTTTGTTGCTGTGCGACAGGTTTTTGAGGGACCTGTGGCTTTTGTTGTTGTGGGCGAGGCTGCAACTGTGGCCTTGCTTGTTGTGGTGCTTGTTGGCGTGATTGTTGTGAGCGAACAGG
>CAINDQ010000091.1 GCA_903847465.1 uncultured Candidatus Peregrinibacteria bacterium | reverse complement strand
CTTTCTTGATAATTCCCCAGTGATAAAAATATAGAGGGAATGCTACAAGGATCATCGCAAGATATTCAGCAATCTCACGTTTCATATCGTTTACATGTTGCAACTGCATTTGTGCTTCAGATTTTTTTACGCATTCATCTTTTTTGGCTTGTTTCTCAGTTTCAGTCATGGCTGGAGCTACTGTTGGTATTGCTTTTCCATTCGGATCATAAGTGTAGAAAAGTTGTGCGTCTGTACATTCATAAGGACCACCGATTTGGTTGTAATCTTTTACGTTTAGAACGTATTCCTTTAGGAGCAAATTTAAAAATCCAACCATGGAAACGATTATCATTACAATTGTAATAGCAGTCACCAGATACAAATAAATGTAACGGATGAGGCTTACGCGACTCTTTGGTTTTAATTCTTCTTTAGCTTTAGCCATAGAAATGAGAGTTAATTAATACGAAAAAAGGATAGCAGATTTTAGGGGAATTTAAAACGGTTTATTCGCACGAAGAGTTCTTGCTGTTTGCAGCATAGATTCTCTTTCTTGTTGGAATAATTTTGCTTCTTCAGGAGTTAAATAGGGGAGAATAAGTCCGGCCACTTCATACGCCGCCTCTACATTATCTGTGTACGCCGTGAAGTGAATATTTGCCTTCACATAGCCAAAATAAGCCTTGAGCAATGTTTTTGCTTTATTGATAAATTTCTGATCATCAGGACTCAAATCATTCTTATTCACCAATTCCAAATAATCCCGATAATAGGAAAAATTATTCATGTCATCAAGATTCAAAGCTTTCCCAAATTCATCTTTGCAAAGAGTTTCATTGGCCCCTTTGAAATCTTTGTCGCAATAGGTAGTGCCTTCCAGATAAGGTGCTTGTGGGTCCAACGGATTTAGAGCCTCTTCTTGTTTCAGCGATTTCAAAGCCCCAGCAAAATCATGCTCGACGATATTGTGTTGAGCCGTCGCAACATAATAATTTCTTGGATAGAAAGAATATGACAAGAATGCCGGATTTACGGCTTGAGAAAGAACTAGGAGAGTGCCTTCGTACAGCGCAAAAACAGTGATGATTACCGCTATAATAAGCGCCAATATTGAAAATCTTGGTTTGGAATCTTTCACGACTACGGTCGACCTAATCATTATTAGTAACATAAAAAGCAGCATCAGGTTCGCCATGAAATTGAAATTGTAATCAATCATGTTGTGCGCAAAAGCACCAACTACCGCCACACCTAAAAGAAATACAAAATCTTTTTTTGTCTGGCTTAATTCTGGAAATCTTCGAAGTGTAGTGATCAAAATTGTCAGTAAGAAAAGCCCAAAAGCGGTCATCGCAATTAGTCCGTTTTCAGCTCCAATTTTTAGGAAAATATTATGCGGATGATCGGCATTCCCCAGAAAAGTTTTTTGAAAATTTTCGTAAGCATATCGGAAACTAAAAGGTCCCCAGCCAAACAAAGGTTTTTCTTTTATCAATTCAACAGCTCCATTCCAAAAAGCGGATCGTTCTTGTACAGAACTAAGGCTTTCTCCATTGCCAAATGTGGCTTTTTCCACAATATCGATATTCTGATATTTGTATTCGCGGACATAGTTTGCGGTCGCAAAAACTCCAAGACCAAGAATGATAATCAACAAAAATATTCCCACGGTTTTTATTCGAATTCTTTTGAAAAAATAAATAAATAATAGGACCAATTGTCCTCCAAAAACAATCAATGCTCCTCTCGAATATATCAGTAGGAAAGCGGCTAAAAGAAAGGCTAGTCCAAAAATTCTGAGCGCATTAAATTTCCATTTGTGTAGAAATAAAACTGTCGGCCAAGCCATCAAAATAAATAGAGCAAAAGCATTCGGCCATTTATTGGCATGATAAAGAATGTTGAAGAATGAGCCAAAAATACGATCATCGGCATAAAAGAAATAAAATAAAAATCCCATCGTTACAGACACAAACACTCCGATTGCAATCACTTCTAGAAATTTTTCATACCAATCATTCTTCTTGTTCGCGAAAAGTAGATAGAGCGGAATCATAGAAGAGAAAGCCATTACTTCACTTAGGCCGGTATTTTTTGTTTGGGAAAAATAAAACGACGCAACCATCGCCAGAAAAAATATTATTAAGAATAACGGTTCGAGAATAGTTACTTCACGTTTCTTTTTTAGTTCATAAATAGACAGCGCCAAAATCAAAACTCCAAAGACCATAACCAGCGGGAATTCAGCCCCGTAATCATATTTTTTGAAGACCGGATTTAGCAGGGCAATAAGCCAAAATCCGCTCAGCATTACGAGTGAAAAATTTTTGCGGCAATAGTCAATTAGTTGATGCATATTTAAAGTGTTTTTATTTGTACGTTTGAATTAACAAAAGCTTCAATGATTTTATTTTTATCATTGCCAATTTTTAGTCCGGATTTTTTGATCATCACAAATTCCGCCTTTTTATTCTTGTTCAAATTTCCGTGTTCTTTATTTATTTCCATGATTTCAGCGCCTGCCAAAGTTGCCCTGTACAAGGCATCAATCGGTGTAACCTTGTGAAATCTTTTGTGAATTTTTAGATAACTTTTCATTACATCTATCATCGAAAGTTTCGGTCCGGCGCCAATATCCGTCGCCAATGCAAAAGGAATTTTATATTTCACAATTTTCTCGATAGGCATTCGTCCACTATTCAAAGCAATATTTGAAGTAGGGCAGTGGGCGATTTTTGTTCCGGTCTTTTTTAGAATTTTCAATTCATCATCGGATAAATGAATACAATGACCCATGATCGTTTTTTTGCCGAGCAAGCCTGCCTTCAAATACACTTCTGTATAACTTTTTTG
>CAINDQ010000090.1 GCA_903847465.1 uncultured Candidatus Peregrinibacteria bacterium | reverse complement strand
GTGGAAAGAATGTTCTGTAGTTTGTTAAGTGTTGATTCGTGGAAAATGCGCACAGGAAAACTCTCCGACGACGACTTTAGCAAAATTGGAGGAGTTATGGATGAACTAAATAATATGAAGATTTACATAGATGATTCTGTTGGGAATTCTATTTCAGAATTAAAGGCAAAGGCTCGAAGATTGAAAATGGAACATGGGCTTGATGTCCTTGTAATCGACTATTTGCAGCTGATGAGCGTTGGCAGTTATTCAAGTTATCAATCAAATAGAGTGCAGGAAATTTCCGAGATTTCGAGAGCTTTGAAAGCTTTGGCGAGAGATTTGAATATTCCGATTTTGGCTTTGTCACAGCTTTCGCGTGCTGTTGAGCTTCGTCCAAGCAGAATTCCTCAATTGTCTGATTTGCGTGAGTCTGGCGCGATCGAGCAAGATGCCGACGTGGTATTGATGCTGTATCGTGAAGATTATTACGAAGAAGATACTGACAGAAAAGGCATTACAGATGTATTCATTCGCAAACATAGAAATGGTCCAGTTGGACATATAGAATTAGCCTTCAAAAAAGAACAAATGAAATTCTTGGATATAGAGAAGAGCCGAAAGTACGATGATTACGCGAACGCAGAATAAGCTCAAGAAATTAGGATTTTGATTTATGGAAGGTTGAATCTATAATGCAAACGTCTTATTTCCTAGTTTTAAATATATGTCAGATATTGATACAAACGAATATCACGTAAGGTTACAAAAAATAAAAGAATTGAGAGAGGCTGGACTGATTCCTTACGCTGATCGCTACGAAAGAACTCATACAAGCAAACAAGCTTTGGAGTTTGGCGAAAAAAATCCAGTGCGAGAAGTGACTGAGATAACAAAAGGCATCACAAAGGATTTGATAAAACTCTGTGGAAGACTGGTTTCTTTTCGCGGACATGGAAAGCTGACTTTTGGTCATCTGCAAGACATTGATGGCAGGATTCAGATCTGCTTTATGGAGGATTTTGTGGGAGAAGAAATTTATAAATTTTTGAGGAAAGTTGATGTGGCGGATTTTGTGGGCGTAGAAGGCGAACTCTTCAGAACACGTCATGGAGAAATAACTTTGCTTGTTTCAAAAGTGCAACTTTTATCAAAAGCTTTGCGCCCTCTTCCTGAAAAGTGGCATGGATTAAAAGACCAAGAACAAATCTATCGTCAAAGATATTTGGATACAGTAATGAATAGAGACAGCTTGGATAGATTTATTTTTAGAGCGAATTTATTGCGCACTTTGCGTGAGTTTTATTGGGACCAAGGATTTACTGAAATCGAAACTCCAGTGCTTGAAAATGTTTCTTCTGGAGCTGCAGCGAGACCTTTTACGACTCATCATAACGCGCTAGATATTGATATGTATTTAAGAATTGCCGCTGGAGAACTATGGCAAAAAATGGCTATAGTAGGCGGTTTTGAGAGAACTTTCGAGGTTGCGAGATGTTTCCGAAATGAAGGAATGGACCCAAGCCATTTGCAAGAATTTACAATGATTGAACATTATGCGGCATATTGGGATTTCGAAGATAATATGAAATTTACGGAGAGAATGTTTGAATACATGATGCAGAAATTGCTAGGCACGACAAAAGTTATGATCAAGGATCGTGAAGGAAATGAAATCGAAGTTGATTTCAAAACCCCTTGGCCAAGAAAAAAATACACAGAATTAATCAAGGAAGATTCCGGAATTGATGTTCTTGAATGTGACACTGCAGAATCCTTATTAAAGGCCACAAAAGAGAAACATATTCAAATCGATGACGCAGAAACTCTTGGTTATGGGAATTTAGTTGATGCTTTATACAAGAAAGTTACTCGTCCAAAATTGATTCAGCCAACATTCGTTATTCAGCATCCTCTTCTAACAAAACCCCTAGCTAGAAAAAACGATAAAGATTCAAGACTATGCGATACCTTCCAATTACTCGTGAATAGTTGGGAGATTGTTAATGCTTATAGCGAACTCGTTGACCCAGTAGATCAACGTGAAAGATTCGAAGCCCAATCAAAAGCAAAGGCCGAAGGTGATGAAGAGGCAATGATGATTAATGAAGAATATTTGGCAGCGATGGAACATGGCATGCCATGTATGTCTGGCTGGGGAATGGGCATTGATAGACTTATGACATTACTTTCCAGACAAGATAACGTGAAAGATTGTGTATTGTTCCCACTAATGAGACCGCTTGAGGAATACACGAAGAAACAGGATAAATTGATGGAAAAATTCAAGAAAAAAAAGAAGGAAAATAAATAATTATGGATAAAATAGTTGTATTAGATTTCGGTGGGCAATATGCACATTTGATTGCCAATAGGATTAGACGCATCGGAGTCTATAGTGAAATTATGGATGGAGAAACTCCTGCAAGTAAACTTTCTGAATATAAAGGAATCATTTTGTCAGGCGGGCCAGCGAGTTCAATCGCTCCTGGGAGCGTGAAATGCGATCCAAAGATTTTCAAAATGGGTATTCCGGTTTTGGGGATTTGTTATGGACATCAGTTGATGGGTCTTATGCTTGGAGGGAAAGTAGCTAAGGGAATTGTGCGTGAATATGGTTCAGCGGTTGTTAATTTTTCTGAGAAAAAAGAGATATTCAAGAATGTAAAAAAATCTGAGAATGTCTGGATGAGTCATTTTGATCAGGTTGTAAAAGCGCCAAAAGGATTTAAAACAATTGGTTCAAGTAAGGACTGTCCGGTTGCGGCAATGGCTAATTACTCACAAAATCTATACGGAGTACAATTTCATCCTGAGGTTACTCATTCGCCATGTGGGAAAGCAATTTTGGAAAATTTTGTAAATATAACTGGTGCAAAAAAAGAATGGGATATCGCTAAATACATTGAAAGAATTACTTCTGAAATCAAAGAAAAAGTTGGAAATAAAAGAGTGTTTTTATTAATTAGTGGCGGAGTAGATAGCACCGTTGCGTTCTTATTAATCGCCAAAGCTTTGGGAGAAAATAGAATTTACGGGCTTTTTGTCGACACTGGATTTATGCGCTTAAATGAGCGCAAAGAAGTAAAAACAGCCTTGCAGAAAGTGGGGGTGAAAAATCTGAATGTATATGACGCCAGTAAAGAATACTTTTCGGCATTAAAAAATGTTTATGACCCAGAGAAGAAAAGAAAAATTATTGGAAATTTATTTCTAGATATTCAAACAAAAGTTTCCAATAACTTAAATTTGAATCCAAAGGATTGGATTATTGCGCAAGGAACAATTTATCCAGACACAATCGAAACTGGTGGGACAAAACACGCTGATAAAATAAAAACTCACCATAATCGCGTACCTAAAATCCAAGAGCTGATTAAGCAGGGCAAGGTAATAGAGCCAATTTCTCAGCTATACAAGGATGAAGTCCGACTAGTCGGGGAAAAACTTGGGTTAATAAAAGAAATGGTTTGGAGACATCCATTTCCAGGCCCTGGACTTGCAGTAAGAATCCTCTGCACAAAGAAGGAGGACTATCCTACAAAGGTTTCCAGTTTGGAAATGAGCATAGATGCTGTTTTAAAGACTCATGGCCTTAAATCGAAAGTTCTACCAATAAAAAGTGTCGGAGTACAAGGAGACGAAAGAACTTATAGGCATCCAGTGGTGGTTTTTGGCAAACAAAATTCATGGGAAACTTTAAACAAAATCTCGACTACTTTGACTAACCAATTTCCTGACGTAAACAGAGTTCTTTTGGGGCTTTCCCCTGCTAAAATAGCTAGTGCGGGTATACGCCATGACTACCTGACTAAAAGTCGCACTTCCCTACTCCAGAAGGCGGATAAAATCGTGATGGATTTCATCAAGACCGAGAAGATAAACAAAGAGATCTGGCAGTTCCCTACCGTCCTTATTCCGGTGACTATTAATGGTTCGAAATCTGAATCAATCGTGCTACGACCAGTATGTAGCGAAGAGGCCATGACGGCAAATTTTTACAAAATGGAAAACAAAACACTCAACAAGTTAGTTAAAAAACTTTCTAACTTAAAGGGTGTTTCTGGTGTCTTCTATGACATCACTAATAAACCACCAGGGACTATCGAGTGGGAGTAAATCCCCTATTATCCTAGTCTAAGGCCACTTTTTGAGGCATAGATATTTTTATTCCGAAGTGTTTTTCGGTAAATTCTTTAAATTTTGTTGGATCGTCTGTGGTCAAAAAGGTGCGAGTTTTCTTCTTTGAAAGTTTGGTTTCAATTTCAGGATGCCTGAGCAAATAATCTTTTAATTTATTGGCTGTAATATTTCCTGAATGAAGAATTTTAACCTTCTTGCCCATAATTCTGGCAAAATCTTTAATCATCAGAGGGTAATGAGTACATCCCAAAATTAAAGTATCGATATTGCAGCTCTTTACAGACTTCAAATATTTCTTGAGGATGGAGACCGCTTCGGGCTTTGTATGCCAATCTTCTTCGATAAAAGGCACCAGTAAAGGACAGGCCTTTGAATACACATTAATGTTTGGATTTAACTTGTGAATCTCTGTCGTATAGGCATCTGAATTGATCGTTGCGCGTGTACCCACGACTCCTATTCTGTGATTTTTTGTGGCAGTAATCGCCTCTTCTGCAACTGGAATCAAGACTCCCAAAATCTTTTTTTCTGTTTCCTTTGAACCGTTTAAATATTTTTGTTGCACATGACTTAAAGCCACGCTGGAAGCCGTATTGCAAGCGAATATAATTAATTTTGCGCCTTTGGAAAACAGATATTCTACAGCTTGTTCGGAGAATTTTTTGATGTTTTCCGAACTATGGTTTCCATAAGGAGCTCTAGCGTTATCACCAAGGTACAAATAATCATACTCTGGTAGTTGATCCATAAGAGGCTTTAAAACCGTTAACCCACCATAACCCGAATCGAATACAGCAATCATAGTAAAAATTTAAATACGGGCCAAATATATACGTTCCGTGCCTTGTTTGCCAGCGTATTTGTTGAATAGTCGAATGGGTAGCCGCCTGGGTATACAGTTGGGTAGTCGAGTAGACAAGGTCTAAACTGGCTAAAACAAGCCTATTTATAGTCTAAAAGCAGCCAATGAGGCTGCAAGGCGAGGATTGTAAACACTATGATTAAAGCCATTCTTTTCTTGAAAGTTTCGGTCTTTAAATCGAGATTTACTCTACGAAGAAGCGACGTGTGCTCCGCTACTTTCGTTTCCAGATCTTCCTCTAGTTTTTTTCTCTCATAATTCTCGCGATGATATTCCAGCATAGGAATGCTGTTTTTCACCTGTGCCTCGAGTTGCCCAACGCGATAATTTGC
>CAINDQ010000089.1 GCA_903847465.1 uncultured Candidatus Peregrinibacteria bacterium | reverse complement strand
CGCATGCAAAACCATCATGTTTTTATGTTTCTTGGCGATCCTGATTAAGCCATCAGAAAGCCCTTTCAGCATACTTATTTTTTCACCGCTCTGAATTATTTCATTCATTTTTAAACATGCTTAAATTATCCGCAATAATAGGCGCAAGTTTCTTTTTTACTTCAGTTAATTCCGCTTCGCTCAATGGCACATCATGGTAATAAGGTTTGCCTTCCGCAAACTCAATTCCTTTTCCTTTTACCGTATGACACCAAATGCAAACCGGATGACGATTCACGGAAAAAGCTTTCGCCACCGCATCCAAAATTTCATCAAAATCATGACCATGCCAAACATGAATCACCTTCCAACCAAAAGACTCAAACTTATCCTGAATAGGCATCACATCCATCACCGATCTCACCGGTCCATCCACCTGCAAATCATCGTTATCAATAAACGCAATCAAGTTATCCAGTTTATAATGTGCCGCACTCATCGCCGCCGCCCAGATCTGTCCTTCTTGCAATTCCCCATCACCTAAAACTGCAAAAACGCGATTCGGCAAACGCTCTGTTTTTATACTCAGCGCAAGCCCCATGGCTATAGACAAACCGCAACCATGCGAAGTTATCGGCACCGAAATTCCAGGCACTTTTATATTCGGATAACCCTGCAGAAGTCCGCCTACTTTCCTCAAATAATTCATTTCATCTTTATCAAAAAATCCAAGATCAGAAAGAATCGCATACAAAGTTGGCACCGCCTGACCTTTCGACAAAACAAAATAATCTTGTTCCTCCCACCCCGGTTTTTTCGGATCAAAATTCATCAAAACTCGCTCGCTGATTTGCCCATAATAAAGCGCCACCAAAATCTCTACACAAGACATCGCGCTCCCACTATGGCCGCTTTCTGCCTTACTTATAGCTGTTAAGGCTTCGACTCGAATTTGAGCCGCTTTTTTTTGTAATTGAGGGATATCCATAATTAAACTAATTCGTCAGCCGCATAAACATGCGTATATTCTGACTTGTCGTAGTTATGTATCTCATCTGTTTTGAAGAACCTTTTCACTTCTTTTTCGGCATTTTCCACAGAATCGGAAGCGTGAACAACGTTGCAAGAAACACTCATCGCAAAGTCTCCACGAATAGATCCAGCCTCGGCCTGTCTTGCTTTCGTAATTCCAGTAATTTTTCTGACAGCATCCACAACCTCAAGTCCCTCCCAACACATAGCAATTACAGGTGTACCCTGCATGAATTTAGCCAATCCAGGAAAGAATGGTTTGTCTGCAATATGAGCATAATGTTCACGAAGCAAAGCCTCGTCCAAGCCCATCATTTTCATCCCAACCAATTTCAAACCCTTCTTCTCGAATCTTGTCACAATTTCCCCAACAAGTCCTCTCTGCATCGCATCCGGTTTGATCAAAACTAAAGTTTGTTCTTTTACGCCTTTAGTAGCCATAAAGTTTATTGTTTATAGAATAATGTTTTGCCCTTGGAATTGCCCGAAAAGCAGAGCTATTTTAGCCCATGACTAATCTGAAAACAAGTTGAACTAAGCAGCTGGCTTTCCTGCTTCAGGAACCTTCTTTATCAATTTTAAAGTCACTCCTTCAGAGAAAAATGTTTTTGGAGGAATAGCACTAGAGATCCGATATGTTCCAGGATCTTTTAGTTCCTTGACTGTTAATCCAATATCTTTGCCATTTTTATCGGCAACCTTTGGAAGAGGCTCCCCAAATGTAACATCTTGATTAGAACCTTCTGCAATTACTATCTGTAAATAATCGATAGTTGAAGTGGCTGGAGTAAAAGGTTCTTTCAATCGTAGTCCTCCTTGGGCAACTAGATATACATTATTGCCTGCTCCTGCTAGATATTTTAAAACTTCGTCATTAGTCCGACTAGTTACATCTTCAACTTTTGCCACTGCTTGGTCGGCCAATTCTTTAATCTTCTTCTGATATCCGCTAAAAGCTGGCCTAATAGATTCTGGGAGTAATGCTACCAAGGTGTCCCACTTACCTCCACCCCCAGTGGTACTACAAGCTGCAGCAACAAGCCCAATCAAAAATCCAATAAATCCAGCCGCTTGACCATTAGCCACTTTATCAAGAATAGCTTCTCCTTCTGGAGAAAAACCCATCAAAAGATTGATCACAGGATTTTTTTTCATTTCCGCTTTTTTTGTTGCAGCGTCTGGATTAGCTTTTTCTTCAGCAGCCGCCTTTTTTACATTGTAAGCAGTCGTAAACTCTGTGGTAGCAGTAAATCCAATTGTCGGATCTCCTCCATCTTTGACTTCGAAAGAATATGTAAGCTTACACTTTGGATCTTTCCAGTCCACTTCAGCTATCGTAGGATACTCCGCTCTAAGCTTTGCCTCTATTTTTCTTGCATAAAAATCAGCCGCCAATCTAGCAGAAAAATCAACCAAATTGTCATCAGTTACGTCTTCTTGAACAATCCCTCTTAGTGCATCTATTTTCTTCAAAGCAATATCCTTGTTTATGGCAGAAGATAGTTTTCCCCCCAATGGTTTAAGTACACTCTCAGACGTAAACCCTTGTAAAATATCTCCGGTTACAGCAGTCTTTGTACTCAAGCTGAGGGCTTCCACATATCCCTGCACATCGTCGAGAGTTTTTCCTTCTTTCAATTTTAATCCTCCCACTTTTACTTCCCCAGCCTCCGCTGGCGCCCCAACAACAGCAGTCGCCACTACTTCAGGCGCAGCAACAACAGCTTTGCTATCAGCAGTTTTAAACTCGTTACTTACATTTCCATTCGCAGGATCAACCTTAACAGCAAAAGTTTTAACATTTTTCTTATCTTCATCTTTCAATTTATCATAGTCAGCTTGAGCCATTTGCAACAAATAATATGCATAAGCAACAGTCGTCATTTTCACGGCATCAGCAAATGTCATGCCAGCTTCGCCTACTGCCTTCTCTAGATCTGGCGCAGACAAACCCTTTAAACTAGTTTCTACCTGAGCAGAAATTTGCTTAAGAATATTTTCAAAATTAGCTTTATTCGCAAATTTGCCATCAGCAACATCAGCCGTAAAATCCACCTTAACCCTCAAGGATTCCAAATAAGCCTTTTGTCCTTCCGGTGGAGCTATGAGCTTATCGCCCATTTTGGCTCCTTCATCAGCAGTCATTCCCGCAGCCTCTCTCGCTATTCGATCAACCTCAGGCTTTGCAACAGCAGGAGCTGCTTTCACTTCAAACTGCCTTCCTCCGACATCCATCACGAATCTATTTTCCGCAAAGAATAAATTTTTCATATAATTTTTGTTTTTAATATTTTTATCTCTGAATTATACCAAAAAAACCGCCAAAACTCAAGCGCTATAAACAAAACAGGCCAACCTCTAGTACTTCAATAACTCCTCAAAATGTTTTTCATCAGTAAAAGGCCCGATCACCGCAAGTTTCATCAGATCCTCGCGAAGAACATCTTTGGCAATTCTTCTGATGTCAGCAACCGTCACCTTGTCGATCATTTTCATAATCTCATCTGGCGTTTTTATCTCTCCGTGCAAAAGCTCGTATTTAGCTAACAAATGAGCAAATTCCTCACTATCTTCCAAGCTCAAAACCATCTTTCCTTTGACGTAAGACTTTGCCTTTTTCAATTCCTTTTCAGGCACATCTTCGTCCACCACTTTCTTATATTCAGCAATAATTCCCTTAATCGCCTCGTCTATTCTGGTCAAATCCACGCCAGCATTTGTCACCAAAACTCCACCATCAATATAGCTATCAGTAGAAGTGCTAATATAATAAGCCAATCCTTTGGCCTCTCTCACTCCCAAAAACATTCTACTGCTCATATTTCCACCCAAAATCACCGACAAAAGCTTGATTCCCCAATGATCCTCATGCTCTTCGGAATATCCTGGGAATCCTACCGCAATATGCGCTTGCTCCGTTTTCTTTTCCTTCATGGAAAGTTTTCCACCATTTTTCGCCTCCATAGGCAAAAATTCTAGTTTTTTCTTGTCCTCATCCATCACAAAATATTTCTCAACAAGAGTTACCGCATCGTCATGTTCGATATTTCCAGTAATCGCCACAACCGAATTTTCTGGCGTGTACAAAAGCTTTTTATAATCCGCAAAATCCTTCTGCGTTACATTTTTGATGAATTCTTTTGTGCCAATTTGATCCCATCCCATAGGTTGATCACCAAAAACAAGTTGCTCAAAATTCCAGCCGATTTGATACATCGGCGTATCTTGATACATATTATATTCTTCCAAAATCACTCCTCTTTCTTTCTCAATTTCTTCTTGCACAAATTTGGAATTAATCAGCATGTCTGACAAAACATCAGCAGCCACTCCTACGCTTTCTCCAGCCACTTTCACGAAATATCCAGCATATTCTTTTCCCGTAAAAGCATTGAAAATTCCACCCACCGAATCAATCGCTTCAGACACTTCTTTCGTGTCCTTAAATCTCTCCGCTCCTTTAAAGAACATATGCTCCAAAAAGTGGGAAATCCCACGATTTTTTTGTTCCTCATAACGACTCCCCGCCCCCACAAGCACCAACATCGTGACTGCTTTTGTGCCTGGAAGTTTTTCCGTCACAACGCGTAGTCCATTCTGCAAAGTTGTCTTTCTAAACATATTTTTCTTGGTTAAAACCGATCGGCGCTGATTATAGCAAGCCAAGAAGAAATTAAAAAGCGATTACCCTTTAATTATTTATTAAATCTTTGGTAAAATGACTCGGCCGCTTAACTCATTTCTGAAAATGATCAGATCCAGTCGCCCAAAAATTTCAGTAAACAAAATCACGGTTTTGATAATCGGCAGCATTGTGATGACGGCCATTTTGATTATCAGACTTTTTCAATTGCAAGTAATCCAGCACGAATATTATGAGACTGTAGCGACAAAAGCCCAACTGGGACTAACCGCTCTTCCTGCCAAACGCGG
>CAINDQ010000088.1 GCA_903847465.1 uncultured Candidatus Peregrinibacteria bacterium | reverse complement strand
TTGGAAGAAAACGCATAAAATAGCCATTTCAAAAACTCAAACATCACTCAAAATATTAAATTACTATACTAAATGATACCACAAAAAGCATATCATCATGAAGCTAATATCTAAATTCATCTTATTTATCCTTTTGCAAAACAGCCAAAAACGCCTCCTGCGGAAGAGAAACTTTTCCCATCATCTTCATGCGTTTTTTGCCTTTCTTCTGCTTTTCCAAGAGCTTTCTCTTTCTAGAATAATCACCTCCATATAGTCCACCAGTCACATCTTTTCTAAAAGCCGGTATCGATTCACGCGCTATAATTTTTGCACCTGTCGCAGCCTGAATAGGAATCACAAACTGTGCCCTCGGAATCAATTCCTTTAATTTCTTTGCCAAAGCCTGTCCCACATAAAAAGCCTCATTCTTATGCACTATAATAGACAAAGCATCTACCTTTTCACCCGCGATCAGAATGTCTAGTTTCACAAGATTCTCCGCTCTATTTTCAATATATTCATAATTCATCGAAGCATAACCACTGGTTAAACTCTTCAATTGATCATAAAAATCCACAATAATCGAAGCCAACGGCATTTCAAACTGAATAATCACCTTCTTCTTGTCCAAATAATGCATATTCTTATATACACCTCTCTTTTCCGTACAAAGAGTCATTATATTTCCAATGTAATCTTTCGGAGTCAAAAGCTCGACTTTTACCCATGGTTCCTTGATCTCCGCAATCATCGATAGATCAGGCAACTCCGCCGCACTGGAAATGATAATTATTTCGCCATTGTTCATCACGATTTCATATGACACGGAAGGCGCCGTCATAATCAAATCCAAATCATATTCTCTTTCCAATCTTTCCTGCACAATATCCATATGAAGTAGTCCCAAAAATCCGCATCTGAAGCCAAATCCAAGCGCTGTCGAATTTTCAGGTTGGAACGAAAGAGCACTATCATTTAGCTTTAATCTCTCGAGTGCTTCACGCAATAAATTATAATCTTCCGTTTCCGTACAGAAAATTCCAGCAAACACAAAAGGCTTAACTATATGATAACCGGGAAGTGCCGTCGCCTGATCCATTTCTATTTCGCTATCACCTGCTTGCCACATAGTGTCACCAACTCTAGCATCACGCACACTTTTCAAATCAGTCACAATGTACCCCACTTCTCCCGCATACAACTTGTCCGCAGGAACATATTTTGGCTTGAAATAGCCAACTTCAAGCACCCCCACTTCTTTCTTTGTATTCAAAAAATAAAGCTTATCACCTTTCTTTACAGATCCCGACTGTAATCTCACATACGTCACAACTCCTCTATAAGAATCGTAAATTGAATCAAAAATCAGAGCCTTTAGTTCATCATTCTCTGGACCAACTTTTGGAGCTGGCACTCTTTCTACCACTCTTTCCAAAACTTTTTCCACATTAGTCCCCTCTTTCGCTGAAATTGCGATAACATCTTCTTTTGGAATACCCAAGGCATCTTCGATCTCCTGCGCTCTCAGTTCGACATCAGCGGAAGGAAGATCAATCTTGTTTAAAATCGGAATAATCTCCAAGTCGTGTTCCATTGCCATATAACAATTCGCCAGCGTCTGAGCCTCAATTCCTTGAGTTGCATCCACAACCAAGATAGCACCTTCACACGCCGCCAAACTTCGTGACACTTCATATGAGAAATCAACATGTCCCGGAGTATCAATCAGATTCAGAATATATTTCTCACCTTTGTATTCCCAATCCATCCTAACTGGCTGCAATTTGATGGTAATACCTCTTTCTTGCTCTAAATCCATCATATCCAGCATTTGCGCATGCTTCATCTCCCGTTTGGAAAAAGTACCAGTTACTTCCAAAAATCTATCGGCCAAAGTCGATTTTCCATGATCTATATGCGCTATAATGCAGAAATTGCGGATTTTCTTCTGTTGCATAAATGTATAATTTTTGGAAGCCTCGACATTCTACCAGAAACTTTACCGTTGATAAAAGGCTAATTAAATGCTAAAATATCATGATAAAAACAAATCAAAAACCAACACATGCAATTTAAGGTTCCACAAAACGTACAAAGAGAAGATACCATTATCGGACCTCTAACTCTACGACAGATGATTATTGTCGGATTAGGCGGAGGTATCGCTTATGCAATCTATATCAGTTTGGCAAAAACATATTTTATGGAAATCTGGTTACCACCTGTCGCAATTGTTGGTGCTTTGACTGCCGCTTTTGCTTTCTTGAAAATTCACAATCTACCATTCCACTTTTTCATCATGTATATGCTCGAATATCACTTGATGCCAAAGAAAAGAATTTGGATTCAAGGCACAGGAACACCATTCATTTCTCCTTTTGAAACAATCATAGAAAAGAAAGCCGAAGAAGCTCCAAAAACTGCAAAAAAAGAAACAAAGACCTTAAATGAATTAGCAAACGTAGTAGATAACTACA
>CAINDQ010000087.1 GCA_903847465.1 uncultured Candidatus Peregrinibacteria bacterium | reverse complement strand
TCCCCCCGTAAAATCGGCGGGTAAATGACACAAATTAATGAGAAATAGGCGTAAACCACAAGGATTATGTCAAAACAACTCTGTCAAACAATGTTTGACAACGCTGTCCATCTTGGACATCGCACACAAAAATGGAATCCTAGGATGAAGAAATTCATCTACGGCGAACGAAATGGGATCCATATTATCAACCTCGAGAAGACCGTCGAATGTCTAGACAAGGCTTTGGAATATTTATCCAAATTGTCTTCTGAAGGCAGAACACTGCTTTTTGTTAGCACAAAGCCACAATCAGTTAAGTTGCTTGAGGCAACTGCAAAGGAATGTCGTATGCCATACGTTATTTCAAAATGGATTCCTGGATTGTTGACCAATTTTGGAACAATCAAGACTAGAATCAAATATCTTGCTGATTTGAAAGAACAAGAAAAAAATGGAGATTTTGATAAATATACCAAGAAAGAAGTTTCTGGTTTCAAGAAAACTATGGAGAAATTGGAAGTTGCTCTTGGTGGTGTACAGACAATGTTTGATAGACCAGATGCAGTCTTCGTAGTAGACACTGTTCGTGATCATATCGTTGTGGAAGAGGCTCGCAGATTAGGAATTAAGGTTGTTGGAATTTCTGATACAAATGCAGATCCAACATTGCTTGATTATCCTATTCCTGGAAATGATGATGCTGTAAAATCGTTGATTTTCTTCTTTGATAAAATCAAGGGTGCTTTCCAGAAATCATCTAAAACCACAAAATAATGACAGAAGAAAAGGCTAAAGAAGATGTTGGTTCCAACCCAACTGCGGGTGTAAATCCAAGCGCAAATCCTTTGGATAATCTGAAGGGTAAAATTGCAGATGTTTCTTCTGAAAGAAGATGGGCAATGTCTTGTTACATACCGATTGTTAATTTGCTAACTTGTGTTTTGGCCTCTGTAAAGATGGTGAATAGCAAGTTGTGCAGATTTCATGCCAGACAAGGAATGGTTGTTTTTGCTCTTTGGGCGGCGGCTACTTTGATTGGATTTATCAGTCCCACTCTTAGTTTGATGCTTTTGGGAATTTTCTTGGCTTTATGTATTGCTGGAATGGTTATTGCCTATCAAGGCAATGAGACAAGATTGCCTATTTTGGGTCAATTTATCGATAAAATCCCGGAATATTATGTATTCAAACTTTTGACCGGAAAAATTCCAGAACAAATCAGTGAAGATGGTTCTGTAAAAATAGAAAAGAAGAATTCTTCTGTTGAAAAGGAAGATTCTAAGTAAATTTATTAATATTTAATTCAAAATGAATATGGCAGTATCAATTGATGACATAAAAAAATTACGTGAGACCACTGGTGTTTCTATGATGTCTTGTAAAAAGGCATTGGAGGAAGCAAATGGTGATTTTGAGGCCGCTATTGATGTGTTGAGAACAAAAGGCGAAGCCAAGGCTGCGGATAGAGTTGGTAGAGCTACGGCGCAAGGTGTTGTGGCTGTTAGCGTTGGTGTGGATAAAGTTGCGATGATTCAATTGGAATCTGAAACTGATTTCGTTTCCAGAGGTGAGGATTTCGTGAAAATGGCGGAAGGTTTGGCCCAAAAAGTTCTAAATGGAAATATGAATGTGATTGATAGAGAATCTCCTGAGATAAAGGATTACATGCTAAAAGTTGGTGAAAATATTCAGATTGGAAATATTGCTTTGGTTGAAGGAAAAAATATTGGAATTTATATTCATTCAAACAGAAAAATTGGAGTTATTGTTTCTTTGGAAGGTGGCACGGTTGAATTAGCAAAAGACATTGCTATGCATGCTGCTGCGACAAATCCAAAAGTGCTTTCTCCAGATGAAGTATCTCAAGAGTTGGTAGATAGAGAAAAAGGAATTTGGTCTGAACAATTGAAAAATGAAGGAAAACCTGCTGAGATTGTGGAAAAGATTATGATGGGAAAAGAAAAGAAATTTAGAGAAGAAAATGCTTTGGTAAAACAGATGTTTGTTAAAAATCCAGAGCAATCAATTGAACAATTGTTGACTGCTGCGTCAGCAAAAGTGAAAGAATTTGTGAGATTTGAGATATAATATAATAGATGTTGAAATTTAATAAAATAGAGGAAGCAATTGCTGCTATTCGAAATGGAAAAATGATTGTTGTTCTTGATGATGAGGAACGGGAGAATGAGGGTGATCTCATAATGGCGGCGGAAAAAATTACCCCTGAGGCTGTGAATTTCATGGCGAAAGAAGGCAGGGGTTTGATTTGTGTGCCAGTGGATTCGGATATTGCGGATAGACTTGAATTTGCGCCTATGGTTGTCGAGAATGAAGAATCTAATAAATGCAATTTTACGATAACGGTGGATTTGAAAAAAGGAACCAGTACTGGAATTTCTGCTTCTGATAGAGCAAAGACTATTTTGGCGATTGCTAATTTGAAATCGAAACCGGAAGATTTTCATAAACCTGGCCATATTTTTCCGATTCGAGCGCGAAAAGGTGGGGTTTTGGTGAGAGCTGGACATACAGAAGCCGCTACTGACCTTGCTAAAATGGCTGGGTTCTCTCCTGCTGGGGCGATTTGTGAAATTGCTCGAGGTGAAGATGGAGAGATGATGCGCAGAGATGAATTGATGCAGTTTGCTAAGGATCACGGTTTAGTTATTATAACTATTAAGGATCTTATTGCTTATCGTAGGAAAAATGAAAAATTGGTAAAGTTTGTTGCTAAAACGATTTTGCCAACGGAGTATGGCGATTTTGATGTGAGAATTTATAAAAGTATTTTGGATAATGCAGAGCATATTGTTTTGATAAAAGGAAAAATTAGTGGCAAGAAAAATGTGTTAGTGAGGGTTCATAGTGAATGTATTACTGGAGAAGTTTTTATGTCTTTGAAATGTGATTGCAGAGATCAACTGGACGCTGCTTTGAAAAAGATTGCTGAAGAAAAAACTGGCGTACTTTTATATATGAGACAAGAGGGCCGTGGAATAGGATTGACCAATAAAATAAAGGCTTATAGCTTGCAAAATCAGGGCTATGACACCGTTGATGCAAATGTGAAATTGGGACTTGCGCCAGATCTGCGTGATTATGGAATAGGTGCGCAAATTTTGGCTGATTTGGGACTAAAAAATATTCATCTAATGACGAACAATCCTACTAAAGTTGTGGGACTGGAAGGTTACGGAATAAATATTGTTAAAAGAATA
>CAINDQ010000086.1 GCA_903847465.1 uncultured Candidatus Peregrinibacteria bacterium | reverse complement strand
ATTCTAGTGGGCTTACTTTTTGCTACAATATGATGAGTTGTCACGACTGTATTGGTTGTGCGAATTTGGTGAATAAGAAAAATTGTATTTTCAATGAGCAATTTTCGAGAGAAGAATATGAAAGTAAAAAGAAGGAATTTGCTCTAAATACTTATTCTGGTTTTCTAAATTTAAAAAAGAAATATGAGGAATTTTTGCAAAAACAAGTGAGAAAATATCTGGACATTGTAAATTGTGAGAATAGTTTAGGAGATTACTTGAGAGACTGTAAAGATGCATATCTTTGCTATGATTCGCAGAAACTTGAAGATTGTAGATATATTATCAGTTGTTCTGGGCCGAAGGATTGTTATGACTGGGATTTTTATGGAGGAACTGGAAGTCAGTTATGTCATGAGATGTTGAGTTGCGCATATGATATAGTGAATTGCCATTTTTGTATGAATTCTTGGAAGGGAAATAGTGACATGTATTACTCTGAACTTTGTTTGGGAAATCAGAATTTGTTTGGATGTATTGGGTTGAGACACAAAAAACATTGTATTTTGAACAAACAATACAGCAAGGAGGAATACGAGAAGATGGTGGCGAAAATTATCGAGCATATGCAAAAAACTGGAGAATGGGGCGAATTTTTCCCGTTGGAATTTTCTCCGTTTGCTTATAACGAGACGATTGCTTATGATTATTTCCCTTTAACTAAGGAAGAGGTAGAAAAGAGGGGATGGTCATGGCATAACGATGAGACCGAAAAAATGTATAAAGGTCCATTGTATGATATTCCTGACGATGTAAAAGATGCGAAGGAGGATATTCTCAAGGCGATTTTAAGCTGTAGCGAAACAGGGAAGTATTACAAAATTATCCCTCAGGAATTGGAATTTTTGAAACAAGTTGGATTGCCAGTGCCTAGAATTTCGCCTAATCAAAGGCGAAAAAACCGTATGGCTATGCGAAATCCGCTGACTTTGCATAATAGAAAATGTGATAAATGTGGCGCAGATATATTCTCTAGTTATGATGAAGGAAGGGTGGAGCCTGTTTATTGTGAAAAATGTTATTTGGAAGCGGTTTATTAGCAGGTAAGGGGACGGGCATATTGACTTTGGTCTGCTCGTCTGGTTTAATTCGAACCCTTATAGTAGTTAAACTAAATTAACCAAATTTATCATGGCAGCATCTCAAGAAGTAGGACAAGAAACAATTGGAACTTTGACTCCTGATTATCTTTTGGATTTAACGGAGCAGGATCTTGATGCAGCAAAAGCATTTGTGTTAACAAAAACTGAATTACCTCAGACAGATCCTAATTATCCTGGATGTAAGCAAATCAAATTGGCTTATGCTGATAAAAGTGTTGGAACGGATTTGGCGATTTTAGTTGTTAGTCCAGATACTGGCAAAATATATCTAGGTTCTAGGTTTGGAGATGTTCAAGATTTTGGATACATGCGACGCATTGTCACCGAGGTAAAGGCCCAGTAATAGTGGTTGGCATATTGCCAGACCACAATCGGCGCTATTGATAAATATCTTATTGATGTTTTATCTTTTTTTAGTCTTGATTTTTTGAAATTTGACGGTATCCTGCATGAAGCTAAAAAAGCTAAAAATTTAATAAATACTTAACCTAAAAAAACATGGACAAGAATCTATTCGTAGCTCTAACAATTGCGGTTGGGGCGGCTATGCCATCTTTTGCAATCGGATGGTTGTCATCAAAGGGTCTAGAAGCTATTGGCAGAAATCCAGAAGCAGCTGGTTCAATCCAGACAGCTATGATTTTGGCTATCGCTTTCTGCGAGGCTATTGCTATTTACGCGTTGGTAGTTGCACTTATCATCAAGTTCGTTTAAAAATTCTTAATCTTTCCCTTAGATGGAACTGATTACAAAGTTGGGCATTGATCCAACATTATTGATAGCACAGGTAGTAAATTTCCTTGTACTTTTATTTATTCTGAAGACTCTTCTATATAAGCCACTTCTGAATCTTTTCGACAAAAGAAAGAAAATGATTGAGAAGAGCGTGGAAGATACTAAGAGAATAGAAGAACGTCTTGTAACTCTCGAAGAAGAAAGAAAAACCATTTTGAGCGATGCTTCGAAAGAAGCTATGGCTGTCATCGATGTCGCCAAGAAAGAGGCAGAAAAAGAACGTGATGAAGCTCTCCAAAAAGCTAAGAAAGAAATTTCTACTTTGGCGGAGCGTTATCGTGATCAATTGGCCTCAGAAAAAGTAGCGATGATTGCTGAAATCAAAGCTGAAATGGCTGAACTTATCGTGGCTAGTAGCCAGAGAATTATTGAAAAAGAATTCTCTGATGCTGACCAAAAGAGACTTATGAGCGCTGTAAATAAGGAATTAGAATCTGTAAAACAATAATTATATCTAGATGAAGATCTCTGTCAAAAAATATGCGGAAGCGTTGGCGGT
>CAINDQ010000085.1 GCA_903847465.1 uncultured Candidatus Peregrinibacteria bacterium | reverse complement strand
TATCCAAGTCGTGAAATTGCTTTTGTAGAAGTGAAAGCGCGCACAAATGATCGGTTTGGAGAGCCGCAAGATTCTGTAAATTGGGTCAAAAAACAGAAAATTCTCAAAACAGCGCTGTATTTCCTAAATTCCTCAAGGATAAATTATTCTTTGAGTTGGCGAGTTGATGTAATTGCCGTAAAATTAAACAAGCAAGAAAAACTTGTTGAAATAAATCATTTTAAAAATATTTTCGATGGCGGATCTTGATTACATCGATGAGCGTATGCAACGCAGAAGGCAGATTGCTTTTGGGATATTAATTGGACTGATTATTGTTTTTTCAGTGGTTTATTATTTTTGGGGAAACTTGATTAATAGGGGATCATTGCTTGTTTACGCAGAGCCACCATTCACTGTAGAATTTTACGAGCTAAAACAAACTTCTAATTGCGACAAATCTCCCTGCAAAATCTCCCAAAAGATGGGTAATCAGGGTTTTGTTGTGATTAAAGATGGCCATGAATCAGTATTCTCTTCTGCTTATATAAAATTATGGGGAGCGACAGAGGTGAAAATAGAGTTGAAAGGAGTGCCTCATCTTGCAAAAGTCGATACCTTGCCGGGAGCTTTACCTAGTTCATATTCCTTGATAATTGACGATAAGAATAATATGCAAAAACTTGTCAGAAAAGACGACAAGGAGGCGCAAGCAATTGTTTATTTTCCAAAGCAATTGAAGGAGCCAGAGGTTTATGGTGTAGGGAATCTTATTCTGATTATTGATAAAGGAAGCGAATCATTGCCAGTGTATAAAGTTAATGTTTCAACTGGGAAAAAGCAGTTAATCGAAAGCACCGAACAGTTAAAAAATATGATTGGCGGCAGGTATAGCAACGATGGTAAGTATTTTGTTTTTTCAGCCTTACGTCAGCCAAATTTATGGATGATTGATGATCAGAATGAGATTAAGGAATTAGACGTGCAAGCAAATATTCAAGATGCCGCTTGGACTGCTGATAATCAGTTAGTAATGACCACGAGAAGCTCTACCGATCCAAATGTGCCTGGTTATGATTTTAGCGAATACAACCCTCTTTCCGGAGCCTATAAGGCCATAGCTTCATTCCCAGAACTTACTATTAAGCCTACAAATTTAACTCCTCTCCCCGAGAAAGGCATTTATTTCCAATCAGGAGAATCTTTCTATCAACTGATTTTAGAATAATTTTAAGAAAAATTTAGAAAAATTTTAAATATGCCTGTCATCATGAGGTCTTATTTTTAATAAATTCATATGACAGCAAAAATTTATTCATGTTCTTTTACAGGATTGCAGTGTCGGATTATTGAGGTACAGGCCGACATCAGTAATGGCCTCAGTTCTTTTGCGATTGTTGGAATGGGGGACATTTCTGTTCAGGAATCAAAAGAAAGAATTAGGTCGGGAATAAAAAATTCTGGATTCACTTTCCCTCAAACAAAAAAGACCATCAATCTTGCGCCAGCACAGGTCAAAAAACAGGGATCTTTATTTGATCTACCGATTGCGATTGGTTTACTTCTTGCCAGTAATCAACTTAAATTTGAAAATTTCAAAGAGAGTATTGTGATAGGGGAGTTATCTTTGAATGGTCAAATAATGGCTGTAAATGGGGTCTTGCCGATTGTCCAATATGCCAAGGCTCAAGGGTTTAAGAACATTTTCCTTCCTGCGGATAATGTTTTAGAAGCAAGTTTTATTGAAGGAATAAATATTTTTCCATTAAATAATTTAAAAGAATTCACGGATTTCTGTTTTGGTTTGAAAGAAATAAAACCACATCCTTTTATTCAAATGCATTCTTTTTCAAATGATGAACCAAATGATAAAGCATATCTTTTTTCGCAAATAGTTGGTCACGAAAAAGCCAAAAGAGCGCTCGGTCTAGCGGCCGCAGGCCGCCACAACATTCTCTTTCGCAGCAGCCCAGGCTGCGGAAAAACAATTCTTGCTCGTGCTTTTAGGGATTTACTTACTCAAATGTCAGACGAAGAAATTCTTGAAACAACAAAAATTTATTCAATCGCGGGATTATTAGATAAAGAAACTCCCATCATCAAAAGTCGCCCGTTTCGGGAAATTCATCACACCGCCTCTCTTGTTTCTATTGTCGGCGGCGGCGGAACAAATCCCAAGCCAGGGGAAATTTCTTTAGCGCACAATGGCGTATTGTTTTTGGATGAAATAGCAGAGTTCCCAAAGTCGGTACTGGAAGCACTCCGTCAGCCACTCGAGGACAAATATATTCACATCACTCGCGCCAATTTCTCTGTAAAATTCCCGAGCAATTTCATTCTCATTGCCACAATGAATCCTTGTCAGTGCGGCTACAAATTAGATCAAAAAATCAAATGCGTTTGCACGGAATCTCAACTTCAAAATTACCAAAAACGCCTTTCCGGCCCAGTTTTAGACAGGTTCGATATTTTTCTAGATATCGATAAAATTCCGGCTAGTCAGTTTTTCGATGATGATTTTAATCAAAATCGCGAGCATCAATCCCTCATTACAAATTCCATAAAAAAGTCCGAAATTATGCAGGCAAAAAGATTCCGCCTCAATCAAAATATAAATGCAAATTCCGAAATGACTTTAACTGAAATCAGGCAATATTGTTCGCTAGACAAAGAATCGCAAAGGTTGTTGCATCAAGCCGTCGATCGTCTAAATCTCTCAAATAGAGGTTATTTGCGTACCCTTAAAATAGCTAGAACCATCGCCGACTTTGATGGCTCAGATAAAATCCAGTCACATCACATTGCCGAAGCAATTCAGTATAGAAAGCATTAAAATTCCCCAAAAAAAGCTTGTGAATATGCTTAACCACCACTATTATTCAGTCCTGACATAGGGCAATATGGACAAAATTATTGAAACCAAAACTTGTAAGAACTGCACGCAATCCTTCGACATCACTTCACTCGACGGACAGTTTTACGAAAAGATGCAAGTGCCTCATCCAAACTTTTGCCCTGCCTGTCGCCAAATGTTCAGGACGGCCTTTCGCAACGAAAGCTCCCTTTATCATCGTAGATGTGACCTGACCGGCGAAAAAATCATCAGTATTTATTCCGAAAATAAGCCTTATAAAGTCTACAAAACTGATATTTGGTGGGGTGATACTTGGGACGCCTCTATATTCGCACAGGAATTTGATTTTACTCGACCATTTTTTGAACAATTCAAAGAACTTCAATTAAAAGTTCCCCGACCATCCCTCACAGTAGCTCAACTCGAGAACAGTCCTTTCGTAAATCAATGTTGGTATAGCAAAAATTGTCACCTTTGTTTTGACATGGGTTTCGTGGAAGACGCCCTTTATTGTTATGGCAGTTATCATAGCAATAACGTTGTTGATAATGACTCAATCCGAGATTGCGAATTGTGTTACGGACTTTTGGATTGCCAGAAATGTTACAACTCAGTGGTGCTTAAAGATTGCAGTAATTGTCACGATGCTTACTTCAGTTTTGACTGTAAGGGATGCGAAAAAATCGCATTTTGTTCAAACTTGAGAAACAAGAAAAATTTTATTTTCAATAAGCAAGTCACGGGTGAAGAATTTCAAAAATTTATCAACGAATTCAAAAAAGCATCACGTCAGAATTTTCAAAAATATCTTCATGAATTCAAGACTCAAGTCCTCAATAAAGCTATTCATAAACTAGACCACAATCTAAATACTGAAGATTGTACTGGTGATTACATTCTGAATTCCAAAAACTGTTATGATTCGTACTTGTGCGACAGTTCTCAAGATATTCGATACTGCATGAGAATGGATGAAAAAATTTATGACTCCATGGACTTAGATAATTGTTCCATTTGCGAACTTGGTTACAACTGCATGTGCATGAATGGCATGAATGTAAAATATTCCACTTATACGTACATGGATGCTAGTGATTGCAGTTACTGCGATATCACGATGTTTTCGTCTGACTGTTTCGGCTGTATTGGGCTTCAGCATAAGAAATATTGCATTTTGAATAAGCAATATTCTAAGGAGGAATACCAAGCTCTTTTGCCAAGAGTTATTGAGCACATGAAGAAAACTGGTGAATGGGGTGAGTTTTTTCCGATGAATCTTTCTGCATTTTGTTATAACGAAACTCTTGCTCAGGAATATTTTCCACTGACAAAAGAAGAAGCAAAGGCGAAAGGTTATAGCTGGAAAGATCCTGATCAAAAAGAATATCAAAAGCAGACATGTGTTTTGTCAGACAGTCTAAATGAAACACAAGATTCTATTATCAATGAAATTTTAGTTTGCGAATCTTGTAACAAAAATTACAAAGTTATTCAGAAAGAACTAGATTTCTACCGAAAAATTGGCCTTCCAATTCCACGAAAATGTCACACTTGTAGGCATTTAGACAGAATCAGCCTGCGCAATCCTCGCGAGCTCGTAGAGCGAAATTGCGACAACTGTAAGGCGAAAATGATCACAACCTATTCTCCGGATAATCCAGTGACAGTTTACTGTGAAAAATGTTATCTCGAAACTTTAATGTAACAATCTATGGAACAAAAAAATTGTAAAAATTGTGAAATAGAATTTGTGATCACTGATCTTGATCAGGAGTTTTATAAAAAAATAGACGTGCCAGTTCCAAAGTTGTGTCCCGATTGTCGCTATCAGAGACGCCTGGCTATTCGTAACGAATCAAGCCTGTATAAAAGAAAATGCGATCTTTGCGGAAAGGATGTAGTGGCTATTTATTCAGCAGACAAGCCATTTAAGCAATTTTGTAGCGCTTGTTTTTTCGGGGACAAATGGAGTGGGAAAGATCATGGAAAAGATTTTGATTTCAACCGTTCATTCCTTGAACAATTCATGGAATTGCAAAAGAATGTTCCAAAATTAAACACTGGAAGTATCAATAATGAGAATTCTGAATATACTAATTTTTGTGGCGATTGCAAAAATTGTTACATGACCATAGCTTCAGAAAAGGCTGAGGATTGCTATTATTCCAAGCTTTGCCAGACGAATAAAGATTGTTGCGATTGTGATTATCTTTGGGATAGCGCGCTTTGCTATGACTGCGTAAATATTCATAACTGCTACAACTGCGTGGCCTGCATTCAATCTCAAAATAGCTCTGATTGCATGTTTAGTTATGATATAAGGTCTTGCCGAAACTGCCTTTTTTGCTACAACTTGAGCAATAAAGAGTACTATATTTTCAACAAAAAATATTCCCAAGATGAATACGCGGCTTATAAAAAAGCGCTTGGAGCAAACACTTATTCGGGTTATCAAAATGCTTTCAAGCAACTACACAGAATTTTTGTAAACGATTCCATCCATAAATCTTTCGACATTGTTAGTTGTGAAAATTCAACAGGCGATAATTTGAAAAATTGCAAAAACGCTACTCATTGCTTCGACATGCAGGACACAGAAGATTGCGCCTATTGCGCAGAAGGTGATGCCAAGGATTGTTATGACTGCAACAACATCTATTACAAACCAGAATTGTGCTACGAAATCATTAGCGCTCTTCAATTATACAACTGCAAATTTTCTTTCTATAGCCACTATTGCACGAATATTTCTTATTGCGATGCCTGTTATTATTCGACAGATCTCTTCGGTTGTGTTGGGCTTCAGCATGCCAAATTTTGCATTTTGAACAAGCAATATTCCGAGGAAGAATATCATAAACTTGTGCCAAAAATTATTGAACACATTAAGGCAACAGGTGAGTATGGTGAAAATTTTCCAATCTCTGCTTCGCCATTTGCCTACAATGAAACAATAGCCAGCGAATGGTTCCCGATGACTCGCGAACAAGCTCTGGAAAAGGGCTATAAATGGATGGAGAAAGACCAAAAAGAATACGTAAAACAAAATACAGAAATCGCAGACGACATCAATGACGTTCCAGATTCTGTCACGAAAGAAATTCTTTCCTGCCGAATTTGTGACAAAAATTACAAATTGATCAATCAAGAAGTCATTTTTTACAAAAGACAACAACTCCCAATTCCAAGAGAATGTCCATCCTGTCGCCACACAAAAAGAATGCTTTTCAAAAATCCACGAAAACTTTGGGAGGTTGATTGTTCTAAATGTAAGGCCAAAATTAGCACAACTTACTTGATCGAACGCAAACAAATCATCTATTGCGAAAAGTGTTATCTCGACACTATAATCTAGAACTATGAACCAGAAAGATTGCAAAAATTGTGGCGAAAAATTTATCATCACTGACTTTGATGAGAGCTTTTACAAGAAGATAGATGTGCCATTTCCTACGCTGTGTCCAGATTGCCGCCAGCAACGCAGAATCTCTTTTAGAAATGAACGCCGATATTACAAAAGGAAATGTGATTTGTCTGGAAATGAAATAATTTCAGTCTATTCGCCAGACAAACCTTATACGGTTTACGGTCACGAAGATTGGTGGAGCGATAAGTGGGATGGTTTATCTTATGGGAGAGATTTTGACTTTAGTAAGCCGTTTTTTGAGCAGTTTGAAAAGCTCTCAATTGACGTTCCACGTCCTGCGATGGTTGTAATGTTTAGTGAAAATTCTATTTATACAAACCACACCGCTTATCTCAAAAATTGTTACATGTGCGTGAATACTGGCTATTGCGAAGACTGTTTATACGTTACGAATTACGATCTTTATGATAAGAATTGCGTTGATTGTCTCGCCATTCAGTACTGCGAACTTTGTTATTTTTGTGCGAATGTGAAGACCGCCACAAATTGTAAATATCTTTATGAATGTATCAACTGTCATGATTCCGCTTTCCTTTATGATTGTCATTCTTGCAGTAATTGTTTTATGTGCGAAAATCTGAGGCACAAGGAATATTGTATTTACAATAAGCATTATTCTAAAGCAGAATATGTGCAGAAATTGGCTGAGCTTATGCCAAAAACAGCGAGTGAATACGAAAAAGCTTTCGACGAATTTAAGACTCGAATGAAGGCAGAAGCTATCCGTAAATTTGTCGTTACAGAGAACTGTGAGAACACAACTGGCGACAATATTTTTAATAATAAAAACACAAAAGACGCTTATTACACTTTTGGCTGTGAAGATGTTGCCTATGCATACGACTGCGGAGAATTAAAAGATTCTCTTGATGTCACAGAGCCTTTTAAGGGCGAAATTGAATACGAAACACACGCCTGCAATTGGGGCTATAACTTAATCGCTACTTCGAAATGTTACGAAACGCATGATTGTTTTTATTGCCAATATTGTTGGAATTCCGATCATCTCTTTGGCTGTTTTGGGCTAAAGAAAAACAAATATTGCATATTCAACAAACAATATACAAAAGAAGAGTACGAAGCTTTAGTCCCAAAAATTATCGAACACATGAAGAAGAATAATGAGTGGGGCGAATTTTTCTCTATCGCCAATTCAGGATTTTGCTACAACGAAACTATTGCTCAGGATTACTATCCGATCACGAAAGAAGAAGCTTTAAAGAAAGGATGGAAATGGAAAGATATCGATAAAAAAGAATACCAACCTCAAGAATATGTAGTTCCTCAGAATATAAAAGACGTCCCAGATTCGATTGTGAACGAAATTTTGGCTTGTAAAAGCTGTGGAAAGAACTTCAGGCTGGTCGCTCAAGAATTAGCATTCTATAAAAAACACGATCTTCCGGTTCCAACAAAGTGTCCAGACTGTCGTCATCTTGAAAGGACAAGCCTAAGAAATCCTCGTCATCTTTGGGATGGGAAATGTCAGAAATGCGGAACTAACATAAAGACTTCGTATTCGCCAAACAGGCCGGAAATTGTATACTGCGAGAAGTGTTATCTCGAAACATTAATGTAATATGAAATTTCGTCTCGACGAATTATTGGTTAAAAATGGCTTGGTAAAGACCCGTTCTCAGGCTCAACTTTTGATAAAAGATGGCAAAGTTTTGGTGAGTGCAAAAATTGCAACGAAACCAAATCAGTCTGTTAGTGAATCTGCGAAAATAAAAATTACCTCAGATGAAACTTATGTTGGTCGTGGTGCTTACAAAATAAAAGCCGCAATCGAAGCTTTCAAGGTCGATCTAAAAGATAAAGTTGTAGCCGATATTGGCGCATCCACTGGGGGTTTTACGGACTACGTGTTGCAAAATGGCGCCATGAAAGTTTATTGCGTCGATGTTGGACATGGACAGCTTGCCGAGAAATTACTCAATGATGAAAGAGTAATAAATATGGAAGGAATAAATATTCGCGAACTGGCCGCTCTCCCGGAAAAAGTGGATCTCGCAGTCGCAGATCTTTCTTATATTTCTTTGCAATTAACTCTTGAAAACATCTTCAATCTCGTGAAGCCAAAAGGGGCAGTTATCTGCTTGATTAAGCCACAATTTGAGGCTGGCAAAGGAGTCGTTAGTAAAGATGGAGTAATCAAAGACGAAGAACTCAGAAATCAAATTCTAAAAAAATTCCTAGCTTGGTGTGAAGAAAATAAATATATTCCAAAAGCCGTTATAAAATCTCCGGTCATCGGCAAAGAAGGAAATATAGAATTCCTCGTTCACTTCCAGAAATAATTATCCCAAAAAGATTTTTATTCCAATCGCCAGCATCGCCACAAACGATACTCTTTTTACCCAAGCATTCCCTTTTAAATATTGAAGTTTTGTTCCGATAATGCCACCTAATAAACCGCAACAAGCCATCGTAATCGCTAACAAAGGATACTTCAAAACAACATTAGTAGTCTGCACTAAATAAGTAGTCTGAATGATGTTTATAATTGCATAAACAGGCATCGTATAAATCATCGACTCTATATAAGTAGTCTTCAAATACAGTACGAAAAATAAAGTCATCAAAAGCCCAGTGCCACCAAATATTCCATTCAAAACATTTATTCCCAACGAAAAAATAAAAGCCGCCAAAAACACTTTGCCATTAATTTTTCGATGGTCGCGCGGGCGCACACCCTTGTCTTTCGAGAAAAACATATAAATACCCATCCCAATCAAACAAGCCGCCAGAATCTGCTTAAACAGGTCTTCATTTGGATAATATTGCAGAATATAAGTCCCTATTGCCGTACCAATAAGCCCAGAAATCAGAAATGTCACAAACAGCGGCACATTTATTTTCAGTCTTTTATAATGAATCCTGCTGGCCGCAATAGTCATAAACATAGTCGCAATTTTGTTTACCGTCAGAGCATCCATGTAATTACTCATCACAAACATCATGATCAATGGAAACATGATCAACGAAGTTGCCCCGCCAGAAAAAGATCCTGTCATCGTCGCGAAAATGGCAATCACTCCCGCAGTCAAAGACATCATCAACTCATTCATTTTATTAAAATTACCAAGTATGCTAATTTTAAAGCGCTTTTACCGCATTTGCAATTTATAAATCCATGGCAGAATATTTTGACATTTTGGACAAAGACGGCCATCTCACTGGCCAAACCAAACTCAGAAGCGAAGTCCACAGAGATGGCGATTGGCATAGATCAATCGATATTTGGGTAATGAATTCAAAAGGAGAACTCTTAATTCAGAAACGCTCTCTTCAAAAAGAATCTTATCCAGGGCTTTGGGAAGTGTCTTGTTCAGGACACGTTGGCGCTGGCGAAAACCCTTTAGAATCCGCAGTTAGAGAGCTTGCAGAGGAATTAGGCGTGGAAGTAAGCCCAAGTCAGCTCCAGTTCCTTTTTGAGGATAAAGAAGAAAATACAACCAATGGAGGCACTTTTATTAATAAAGAATTCAAAGAAATTTATCTTTTGAATCTAGATTTGCCTATTGAAAATTACCACCTTCAATCAGAAGAAGTAGACGAAGTGAAATATGTTCCGCATAAAGAACTAGAGGAACAAATTAAGAACAATCCTGCTGAGTTTGTAGCGCATGAAAATCTATATAGAAGATTCTTCGAAATGCTGGATTAGAAATTTCAAATAGTCTTTTGTTGCTGGCAAATTAGGGCGGAAAAAGTGTCCGAAAGTGTCCGCTAAGTCTTTGCCGTAAAGAGCTTCTGCATAAGGAAATATGGAGTTTTCTTTTTGAATGTCTTCGAAAGAAGACGCTTCTCCTATATTTCCAACATTAGTTTTGTAATGATCCAAAACAGTCTTCAAAACTTCACCTCTTGTCACTGGCTTTTCAGGATTAACATCTTCAAAAACAACACTGTCATTTGCAGAAGTTGTTCCTGTATATTCTGCTAAAGTTTTTGCAAAATCATTTCGCACGATTTCTTTATAACGTGGAAATTTCACGATGTCACTCACTACGTAATATCCATTCTCTGGATTCACTGATTTTATAAATAAATAATGTTCATCCGCATCTTCAAAAGAATTTTCTGTGAATTTAACCGCTGGTTTATCTTTCGCAAAAGTGTTTATTTCTTGCCAGCTTGTGGATTGTGCAATGTCGCTTGAAATACGCGTTTTGTAGTATCCATAAACATGCCCAAGTCCATAAACTTCCGCATATTTAAGGGTGTCTTCAGGGAAATTGTATTGCCTTGTTGTTAGCATTTTTAAAGAATATTTATCGAAAGCTGAACTCTTATCAAAATTCACGACGAAAGATTTATCGTCATTAATGGCCGATAATTCGATAGCTTTTATTTTCGCAGGCAATTCAAAAATATTTACCGCATAACTATTATTTTTTAAATTTGTATCCGGTTTATCTGTCGCCTCAACAGTCAAATTAATTTTTCCGCCATTATAATCCCCATCAAACAAGACTTCATAATCACGAATTACATAAGAGCCACCTTTCTGCAGATAGAAGCCTTTTGTGGTATTTCTTACAAAGTTTGATTTTTGGTTGTTGTCTCCTTTTATTACTACATTTGCATTCACCAATGTGCCTCCGTTATTGCTCACGGTTATGTCGGCAAGATATTTATAATAATTAAAACTTGGCATCGGATCATAAACTTTTCGTAACGTAACATCTGTAATTTCGAGATCAGCAGGCGCATCTACAGCCAAATCCTGATTGATCGCTTTCAGAATCGTCAAAACAGAAGTTTCCATGAATGTTTTGTCAGAAGGAGTGTTCAGTATTGAAAAATAAACTCCTCCGCCGAGACATATTCCAGCGATCGTTGCGTAAACTAAAGTTTTTATATTTTGCTTCTTCATTTTGTTTTTGATTTTTGTGTCTTTTGATTACTAAATTATAGCAAAAATAAGCCATTTTATCAATTCCAATATAGCTTCCCAGAGCCCTATGTCGTAGACTCCGCCAGAAAAAGATGTTCTTATCTTTTGTTTTGCCAACAAAACTACTATAATGACGGCACGTAAAACCAATTTATGGCTAAATTTGAGGTAATTGGAGGCAAAAAGCTCAAAGGGGAAGTCCGCGTTAGTGGTTCAAAAAACGCCGCTCTTCCGATTATGTGTGCCGCCCTTTTGATAAAAGGGAAGGTTGTTCTTGAAAATGTCCCAAATATTGAGGACGTACATGCGATGATTGAAATTTTGAAAGCCATTGGCGCAAAGATAAATTTTGATAAAAATATTTTAGAAATAGATTCTGGGAATTTGAAAAAACCAAAGAAACTCCCGAATAGACTTATTAAGAAAATGCGCGCTTCGATTTTGATTATTGGTCCATTGTTGGCGCGTTTTGGTGAAGCAAAAATGGATTTTCCTGGAGGATGTGTTTTAGGAAAGAGATCTGTTCAGGCGCATACACATGCTTTCAAATGCCTTGGAGCGAAAGTTGTCGATGATACTTGTGGTTTAAATCTTATTGCGAAGAAATTGATGGCAGCAAAAATCATTCTTCCCGAACTCAGCGTTACCGCGACTGAGAATGCAGTTATGGCTGCGGTTTTGGCGAAAGGTGAAACAGAGATCAGGCTTTCTGCCGCAGAGCCTCATGTGCAGGATTTATGTTTGTTTTTGAATGAAATGGGCGCGAAAATTTCTGGTGTTGGTACAAATATTTTGAAAATAACAGGCGTGAATTCTTTGAAAGGTGGAAAATATAAAATCACTGGAGATTATTTAGAGGCCGGCACTTTTGCAATCGCGGCGGTTGCAACTCAAGGTGATGTGGAAATAAAAGGAATAAATCCTGATCATCTGGATAGTTTTTGGCAAAAACTGGAAGAGATGGGTGCAAAATTTAAATTGGGAAAAGATTCGGTCCATATTTATCCGTCAAAGAATCTGGAAGCTGTAAAAGTGCTTAGGACAGCGGTTTATCCGAGTTTCGCGACAGACCTTCAGGCTCCTTTTACGGTGCTTCTTACAATGGCGAAAGGTGTTAGCAAAATTTTCGAAACTTTATTTGAAGGAAGATTAAATTATCTTTTCGAGCTTGAAAAAATGGGCGCACATATTGAATTTTTGAATCCTCATCAGGCCTTAATTATTGGCAACGGCAGACTAAAAGGAATGCCTATTTCTAGCTGTGATATTCGTGTAGGAGCCGCCATGGTTATAGCCGCATTGATCGCAGATGGAAAAACTGAAATCTCCAATATCAATTATATAGACAGAGGATACGAAAAATTAGACGAGAAATTACGCAAACTAGGCGCTTCAATAAAACGCATCTAGAAGGCAAATTCAATTCTTCCATCCATATCGGTCCGCAGTATTTTTGTTATGCCTAGTTCTTTAAAACTATTTAGAGTCTCAGGACTTGGGTGTTTAAATTTATTATTTTCGCCAACTTGAATGACGACTGTTTTTGGTCTAAGCCTTTTCAAAAATTCTAAAGAAGAAGATGTTTTACTGCCATGATGACTCGCTTTATAAATATCTACATTATAAGAAAGATCGGTCTTCACAAGCTCTTTCTCAACCACGGCTTCTAGGTCTCCCAAAAGCACGATATTCTTATCCTTATAAGAAATTCTCATACCAACAGAGGAGTCATTTATATTGGCAAAATTCTGACCAATAATTTCCTTAAAAGGATAAATAATATCCATTTTCACCTCTCCGAAAACAAAATCAGTCTTGCTCTCTGCAATAAAAATTCTGATATTTTGCACCCGAATTTCTTTCAAAAATTCCTTATATTCATTGTCAAAAACATTCACTCCAGTCAATAAGACATTATTCACTTTATATCGCTTCAACACCTCGATTAGCCCTTCTATATGATCACTATGCGGATGTGTCAAAACCATAAAATCAATCTCTCTTTCAAAAAATGGCAAAACCTCTCCCAACTCCTGCAGAACAAAATTCATTGGCCCGCCATCCACTAGAATGTAATGGCTTTGAGGAGTCTTGATTAAAATGCCATCACCTTGATCCACATTCAAAAAATATAAGTGAAACTTCTCGTCAGGCAGCTGATAAAAAGCATATCCTAAGGCAATATAAGCCGCAGCCATTACCACTAAAACATATTTTTTTAACAAAATGGGAACATTTTTCATGTTCCCATTCTTACAAACCTTTTTAAAATTTTCTTAAAATTTTTCTAAAATCTTTTCAGATCTTAAAAGCTTATTTCTTTTTCTTTGTAACAAATTTTCCAAGAACGATTGATCCAAGTAACAAGCCAATCATTCCAGGGCCTGTCTTTGGTAGATATACTTTTATAAGTGTTCCAAGAGTTTCAGTTCCAGCCATGTCTTTCTGGGTCAACTTGAACCAATATGTGCCTGGATCCATACCTTTTACTTCATATTCTGCGTCTGTGGAAAGAAGGCTTGTTTCCTTATCAAAAGCCTTGTTGTCTGTACTTCTATATAGTAATTGTTCTGCTACCTTTCCTACGTTTTCTGCAGGGATGGTCCAGCTCAATTTTACATTATACTTTTCAGCTTCAAAGATTTTACTTGCGATCATTTTTGCAACATCCTTTGGAGGAGTTACCGTATCGCCACCTTGAACAGGAATTCCTTTAAATTCAGCCGTATTTTTTGTAGCGCTGATATCGTTACCAGCAGCATCTTTTACTCCTGTAACAGTTACTACATAGGTAACGTCTTTCTGTGTGCTTGTAGTCAAAACAGCCGAACCATCATCAACTGAATCAGTATTTTTACCCAAGACAACTTCGCTAACGCTCAGTGTGTCTGTAGCGTCAGCCTTATTTGCAATTGTAAAATTCTTTGTTGAATCAATTCCAAGTACGATTTTCTCACTAAAATTTATAATGATATGAGTGTTATCAACAACTTCAACAGTTGCTACTTCAGCAGCAGTTGTATCGGCAAGTACCTTTGCCACATCAGTTCCCTTAAAAGGAGCTGTAGCTGAAGAGTCACTTCTAATAGGATTACCAGCCTTATCTTCTACATCGATACCAACTGTTAACTTGTAGTTTGCATCTTTTGTTTGAGCATCAGTTGTTAAAAGAACTGTTTTCTTTGTTGCGTCTGTTGCATCCAATGTTGCAGTTTTTACAACTAGGTCTTCAAATGTGTCTGTATCTTGAACAACGAATGCAGTCTCTGGATTTGTTGTTGGCAAAACTACCTCTTCTGAAAATGTAACTTTAACATCTTCTGTATCTAATGCTTCTGCTTTTGCAACTTGAGGTGGTTCCTTATCATCACTTCCTCCTGCATCTGCAGTTGGAGTAGTAGCAACATCTCCAGGCAGTGACCAACTTTGGCTCTCTGCGCCATTTGTATCTACGGCTGTTACCGCGAAATAATATTTTGTATCATTAGTAAGTCCTGTAACTGTATAGGTATTTACATCTCCCAAATCTCCAGTCGCTGGAGCGGTAAATGCATAGGAATCGCCATTCTCAGCAGCTGGCTTGGTATCATACCAAACTACATACCCTTTCAAGGTACCGGCTGTGTAATCGACAGGATCCCAATCTACTTTTACAGATCCATTAAGAGGAGTGACTTTCACACCTTCAACGTCAAGATCTGGAGTAGTTTGTAATGCTGCAAAAGCTGGGGCAGCAAGTGCAAGTAGGGCTACAATTCCTACTACATAGGCTAGAAACTTTTTCATAATTTTTTTTGTTAGTTTTTATTTTTTTTGAAACTTATCGAATCATTATAGCAAAAATTGGATTTTAAATCAAGCCCCCAGAGACGATTACAGTCAGTGGATACGTAAAATTCTCTATGAATTAGACAACATTCTTAGTAAAATACAATCCAGCATTAATTACAGCAGTATGAAATTTCAAATAGAGAAAGCCATTTTTGAACAACATCCTGATTTAAAACTCGGCCTTATCATTATCAGAATGGTCGACAACACTCGAAGGAATTCGGCTTTAGAAAGCCTCCTACGTGGTGTTTGTGCGCAAAAAAGTCGCCAATTCGCCAGCAAAGACATTAACGCTGAGCCAAAAATTCAAGCTTGGAATCAAGCTTATGGCAATTTTGGTATAAATCCTGAGAAATATCCTTGTTCTACAGCCGTATTATTGAACAAATTAAAAGAAACCGGAAAGATTGATCATAAAAATTCTATTATAGATCTTTGCAATTATTTTTCTTTGAAATACCTATTACCAGTGCGAGCAGATGATTTGGATTGGCTTTGTGGCGATCTGACGCTGACATTTACAAAAGGTGGGGAAGCGTTCCGCAAAATGGATTCCATCGATGTGACCGAAGCTAAAGAAGGCGAGGTGGCTTATATGGATAAAGGAGGTATCATTTCTCGTTACTGGAATCACAAGAGGTGCGAGAGGACAAAAGTTACCACAAGGACTATGACTGCTGGAATTTTTATTGAAGATTTGAGCAAAATGCACATGGATGCTTTTGGGGAAATTGTGAATGAAATGGCAACTGCGATTGTGAAATATATAGGAGGAACAGTTGAACCTTATGTTTTGAATGAAGAAAGTTTTGAAATTGAACTTGGTGCTCAAGGGCGTATAAATGCGCACGATGATCGGGTGCCACAGCAGGAAAAAGCTCATTTTTTGGAAGTCCAAAGTCTAAAAAAAAAAGAGATAGCGAAGATTAGAAGGCAAAAAGCCAAAGAAGAAAAGAACCCTAAGAAAGCTAAAAAAACCAAGAATAATCCTGAACAAATCGTCTTATTTATGGAAGAAAACGGAAATCTAAAAGTAGAAGACAAAACTCTCTTGAAGCAGCAGATTAAATTTGTGATGGAAAAAGCGATCATGATGGCTTTTCCTCAAGTGCTAAATCCTGAAGTAAAAATTGATTATCCAGATTCACTGGCTCATGGTGATTAC
Organism: uncultured Candidatus Peregrinibacteria bacterium; assembly: GCA_903847465.1. GTDB lineage: Bacteria > Patescibacteriota > Gracilibacteria > UBA1369 > LOWO2-01-FULL-3 > CAINDQ01. Next base: position 133 of record CAINDQ010000085.1, on the reverse strand, counting down.
GCTTGTAATGCCGCTATGCACCTAGCAAAAATGCTTCAATTGCCTCCACGAGAAATTGCTGAAGCGATTGTGAAAAAGATTCCTCAAAAAGATTTCAAAGTAGAAATTGCTGGTCCAGGTTTCATCAATTTCT
>CAINDQ010000084.1 GCA_903847465.1 uncultured Candidatus Peregrinibacteria bacterium | reverse complement strand
TGCGCAAGCGCAACGTTTGAGGCTCTAAAGTTTGCGATTTTATAACGATTATCGTTGATACTTCCATCTTTTTCGATAATGTCCAAAAGCTCTTTGTAGATCGCTAACTTTACTTTTTCCAATAATAAATCGATATTGATTTCTTTCCCATCTTCCATGGCTTCTTGGCGAATTTGAGCCATATGTTCAAGGGCGCGTTTTTTGTTGTAACTTCTCTCCGACCCTTTTTCGTCTTGGTCTTGTTTTGGCATGTAAAAGACGATTTTATTGCCTTCTATTTTGAAGATTGTTCCAAGACGTCTTTCGTCTTCTGCGATTGCTTTTTGCTCCTTTGCATCAATTGGAGTATCTAGATAAATTTTTGATCTGATGCTGTCGGAAAGAGTGCCGTCTTTTGCTAATTCTTTTTTCTGAGTTGAGTCTAGATTTGCGATTAATATTGCAAGTAATGCTTCGTTTTGTTCTGTTTGAGTCTGGATTGCTTTGGCGTCTCCTTCGGTTGGTTTTGCGAGGAGGGAATTGAGAATTTTCCTGATTAGGCCGGTGTTTAACTTGTTGATGTCTTGAGGTGTAGTTGCTAGATATTCTTTGATTTTGTTGTCAAAAATTTGCACTTGGGTTTTGTCCAAATCGATGTAAAGATGTGAAATAATTATGTTATTTTCTTTTAAAAATAGTTCTTTGTAGTCTTTTTCGATGAATTGTTCCCAGATGTGATCTTGGATTTTTTCGCTACTAAAACTTTTAAAATCGCCTTTTTTATCTAGCATAATCTCGATTTTAGTGGCGATAGGTAAACTGTTGATCAGGCTTTCGTCTTCAGGTAATTTGATTATTTCCAGATTGATCAAGACGCAGAGAGATTTTTTGGAAAATTTATCTCCCCATTCTTTGATTAATTCTTTTAGCTTGCCGGTTTCTCCAAGTTTACCCAAAAGTTCTTTTTGTTTTTTTTGGTCTTTGCCGTAAATTTTGTCAGATATTTCGATTAACTCAGAAGTTCTAGTTGGGCTTATAGAAATGATTTCTACAAGTTTTGAAATCTTTTCTGGTTGTTTTTTTTCCTCAAAATTTTCAAGGAACAGAGTAATTGAGTCTTTGTTCAACTGATAGGCATTCCAAGTGTTATTTTCGAATTTCGTGAATAATTCAGTGAAAAAATAATCTTTGTTTTCTTTGTCGCTTTTCGCCATTTCCAAAAAAGCTTGAAGTTCTTCTGGGCTGCATAAGCCAAAATTTTCTGTTCGCATTTTGCCTGTTTCCGTCTCTATTTCGCCGTTTTTCAAGAAGTTGTCGAATGTGGTTTTTCTAACAGTTGGGTCGTTTTCTTTTTGAATTGCTGTTACAGCTTCTTCGAAAGGGTTTGACGTCGCCAGTGTTTTGCTAGATTCTTCTGATTCCGTGGCTCTATTTGCAATAGCTTTCTCTTTCTCTTCGGCTTTTTTTCTTTCCACTTTTTTCTTGCCGGCTTCGCGTTCAGAGATTTGATTTTCTACGAGTGTAGACTCAGGCGCACGGTCAAAGACCGGCCTTGGTTCATGGAATAAACTTTTGAAAGATTCTTGGAGAATCAAAAACTGATGAGACATTTTAGACATATTTTTGTTGTTTATTTAGGTTTTTGTATATATAAAAATCTTATAATTATAGCAAAAAAAGGGCTTTGGGTCAATTCATTTCGGAGGCCACTTCAGCTATAGTGAAAAAGCTTAAAGAAATTAACAAAAAACATATGAGATTGCCGGCAATTATTGTGAATTTTAAGGTTTACGAACAGGCGACAGGTGACATGGCTGTAGAATTAGCAAAACTTCACGAAAAGGTGGCAAAAGAGACAGGGGCGAGCATTGGGATAGCGGTTACGGCCATTGATCTACAAAGGGTTTCTGAAGCGGTTAGTATTCCTGTTTTCGCTCAACATATTGATCCTGTGTCGTATGGGAGTGGAACGGGGCAGATTTTGCCGGAACAGGTGAAAGATGTCGGCGCTTATGGGACTTTGCTTAATCATGCGGAGTGTCAGGTTGGGGATATTGCTTTGAAACAAAGTATCGAAATGGCGAGAGAACTCGATCTTTTTACGGTTGTTTGCGCAAATACGCCTGAAAAAGGTGCTGAAATTATGAAATTTAATCCGGATTTGATTGCGGTTGAACCGCCGGAATTGATCGGTGGAGATGTTTCTGTTTCCAAAGCCGATCCTTCAATTATTGAAAAGGCGGTGAGTTTGATTGGCAAAAATCGTGTACTCGTTGGAGCAGGGATAAAAACAGGTGAGGACGTGAGAATTGCTCTAGCTCTTGGCGCAAGCGGTGTTCTATTGGCCTCTGGAGTTACTAAAGCTGCCGATCCTTATGCTGTTTTGATGGATTTGGTTTCTGGGCTTAAGTAGATTCTGCTCATTCCCAGTTCAAAGAAAAGAATGAATAAAAACAGGAGGTCGTTTTTGAATAAAGGCGTATCGATCATTCCGTGTATGAAAAAGTAAAGCACGATGAAATTTGAAATGGTTCTGACGTCGAGTTCTTTTGGGAGTAATTGGAAATTTCTGATCATGCGCACTAGACAAATAATCAGGAAGAATAAGCCAATAAATCCGTATTGGAAAATGAAAAGCAGGAAGATGTTGTGGGGTTGTAGGACATAATAGTTCAAAGGATTGTGTCCGAGAATTTCGTGGACGTTTGTGAAGTAGACGTTTTGGAATTGGCCGAAACCAAGGCCCCAAATCACTGTCATTGGGTCTTTCAAAAAGTGAAGAGAAGTGACCCAAATTTCTTCCCTTTCATTTAAGCTGGCATAATTTGTTTGGATTGCTGGAAGGATTTTTGTGTAAAAAACCGTTCCGACGATAACAATTGCCAATATTGCGAAAATGGCTTTATTCAGCCGTGGTTTTAGGACTGATAAATTGGTTTTCCTGAGGGAATAGAAACTTAAAACCAAAAAAGTGCCGCCAATAGTGCCCATGGATCTGGTGGCAATAATTAGTAACGCGGCAAGTATTGCAAAGATTAAAGATGTTTTGTCTTTTTTGTTTTCGAAAAATTGAATTGTGAAAAATATGAAAAATGGAGCAAGGAAATAAGCTAAATAAACAGCAGAATCCAGTGGCCCCAAAAGTCTGTAATCATGAACGATGTTGTTTCCGAAGAGGTTGTAAACGACGGAGAATAGCCCAAAAAGGACTGCGCCCATTCCCATGAATTTAAGTCCTTTGGTGCGTTCGAGATCGCTTTTGAAAGTCTCAATGAAAATAAAAATTAGGAGGACTGCAAATAACAAAAATCTTAGATGTCGAATGAAATAAACATTATCCACAATGTCGACTGTCAGGATGGAAATGGTGGTAAGAAGAATGAAAGTATTACTGACCCAATGACTGCGAATGTTTTTTAGAGTTTGGGTGAAGTTTTTTTCAATGAGAATTGTGATTAGGAAAACGATGGTCTGCAAGCCAATTAAAACCTCTTGGAGATTTGTTGGAATATTCGAAACTTGGAATCTGATTAAATAAGATTGTAATAAAAAGATGTTTAAAAAGAGTAATCCGACGTTTAATTTTTTGAAAAAGTTTTTGATCATTTTAGGTAAGATGAGCTTCCGCTGGTATACAAGGACTAGTTTAGAATATACTGAGCGTATGAGTAAAGAAGTTTTCATTAAAGGTAAAGTTGTTGAGGGTAGAAAGTTGGGAACAAAGTTAGGATTTCCAACTATTAATGTTGTTTATAAAGGAGATGTTTCTGGTATTTTTATTGGAGAGATTTTGCTTGGTGGAAAATGGAAGCGAGCGGCTGTTCATGTTGGCAGAAAGCCAACAATTAATGATCATGAGCCAAACTTGGAAGTGCATGTTTTGAGTTTCAAAAAAGAGATGGAGCGGGAAGTTGTCGCAGGAAAAGAAGTGATTGTTAAACTTTTGAATAAGATAAGAGATACGGAAAAATTTAAAACATTAGAAGAATTAAAAGCAAAAATTTCTGAGGATGTTGAATTTATAAAAAATTGGTATAATCAACGTTGATTTAATTAAACAAAAATGAAACCAATTTTGAAGTTTCTGCGCACGGCAATTCCAGATACACATCCAATAAGGATCTTCTATCACAGGATAATGTCGTTTCTGGCTGCGATTTATTACTGGTATCCTTCAGATCATTTGATCGTGATTGGAGTGACTGGAACAAATGGAAAAACCACTACTGTAAATTTAATTACAAATGTTCTAAACTCAGCCGGATATAAAGTGGGAATGACTTCTACTATCAATTTTCAAATTGGAAATAAGAGATGGATTAATGACACAAAACAAACAACTTTAGGCCCGTTTTTTCTACAAAAAATGCTTCGTCAAATGGTCAAAGCTGGTTGTAAGTATGCGGTTTTGGAGGTGTCTTCACATTCGATTACTCAAGCCAGAATTAATGGCATAAATATCGATGTCGCAGTGATTACAAACGTTTCTCCAGAGCACGTGGAGTACCATGGAAGTTTTAACAATTATCTAAATACAAAAGGTCAGTTGTTCCAAAAAGTTTCCAAAAGTCCTCGAAAATTTGGAGTACCAAAAGTTTTGATTATGAATGCTGATGATAAATATTATACATATTTCAATCAATTCGTTGCGGATAGAAAAATGACTTATGGGCTTAAATCAGCCACTATTTACTCTGCGGAAATTGAGCAAAAGCCAGAAGGGACTCATTTCGTTATGCATGTTCCAAATAATTCTGTACCTGTGGATCTACGTCTTCCTGGAGAATTTAATGTGGCCAATGCTTTGGCGGCGGCGGCGGTGGCGATATCTTTGCAAGTGCCAATGGAACAAATAAAAAAAGGACTTGATGATAGCGCGACAGTTTCTGGAAGGTTTGAGCACGTGGATTGCGGACAAAAATATAGTGTGATTGTGGATTATGCGCATACACCTGAGGCTCTTGAGAGTGTGATGTCTTTGTACAGAAGGCTTACGACTGGAAAACTTTATGCTATTTTTGGAGGAACAGGAGGTGGTCGTGATAAATCAAAAAGGCCGGCAATGGGGGCGACTGTTGATCAGTATGCCGACTATATTATAGTGACGGATGATGATCCTTACGAAGAGGATGAATGGAAAATTATTGAGCAGGTTTCCAGTGGAATAAAAAGGCAAGAAGGTCAAAATTTCTGGAAAATTCCGGATAGACTTGAGGCAATAAGATTGGCTTTAACAATGGCAAAAGAAGGCGATTGTGTGGTTGTTGCCGGGAAAGGATGTGAAGAAGTAATGATGCTTCGTGGCAAAAAAATTCAATGGAATGATAAGCATATAATTAAAGAATTATTGCGACGTTCGATAGAGGTTGAAATTTATCCTGACCACTATGAAAGACGCGAGAATGTTTGTTTGAAATCCTAAAATATTTGGGCTATGAATGGCTTTTTATTAATTGATAAAGAAAGGGGCTTAAGTTCTTTTGATGTAGTAAAAAGGTTGAAATATTTGACGCGTGAAGCGCATGTCGGTCATACGGGGACGCTGGATCCTTTGGCGACGGGATTGCTTGTTATTGCCTTTGGAGAAGCCACAAAACTGGTGGAGTACTTTATGGGATGTGATAAGGAATATGAGGTTCGAGCGGTTTTTGGGAAGGTTTCCGATTCTTATGATGCTGATGGAGAAATAACTGTCGTGGATGAAAAAATATATGTTGATGAAGAAAAAATTGCTGAAATTATTCAAAAAAATTTTACAGGAAAAATCACACAGATTCCGCCAAAATATTCTGCTTTAAAAATAAAAGGAAAGAGGGCGTGTGACATTATGAGGGAAGGCGGGGATGTTGAGATGAAGGCAAGAACTGTCGATATTTATAAATATGCTGTGCTTGAATTTGATTGGCCAAAAGTTTCCTTTAGAGTGAAATGTAGTACTGGAACTTATATTCGTTCTCTTGTTCATGATTTGGGACAAATTTTGAAATGTGGTGGGTATGTTGAAGAACTGCGCAGAACAAAAGTGGATGATTTCTCTGTTGATGTTGCGCGTCGTGTGAAAGAATTTGAAGGCCAAGGATACAAGATTGAAAAATATTTAATTTCTCTAGAAGAAATTGGGAGGAAATTTCATAAAATCGACTTAACGGAGGAAGACTTCGATGCCATGAAAGATGGCAAAACACTGCTGAGTAAAAAAATTGATCAGCAAAAGACGTATGTGGCTTATAATAGTGGTTTATTGGCAGGAGTTCTTGAGTCTGGAAAAGACGGAAAAGGGATAAAATTTCGAAAATTGATTGTGAGAGAATAAATACTATGTAAAAATTTGGTTCGATATGAATATTTTTGAAATTATTACTCAATATAGCGGGCGTGCCCTTTTTGCTTTTTGTTTGGGACTATTGTTTGTGATGATTGCGATGGTGGTTTTTCCAAAGATTGGGTTGATGGATCGACCGCTCAAATACAAACTTCGCAGGAAGCCGATTCCTTACTATGGAGGAATAGCGATGTTTCTGGCTTTTTTAATTGCGGTTTGGCAGTTTGTGCCTTTGACGGGGCCGGTTATCGGATTGCTCATCGGAAGTGGAATTATTGCTGTAACTGGATTTCTTGATGATTATTTTGATTTAAATCCTTTGGTGAGGTTGTTTGCTCAGTTTGTGGCGGCGTTGATTTTGGTTCGTTATGGAGTAGTTATTTTCTCGATCAATATTCCGTTTTTGGGAGTTATCAGTTTTAGTCATCCAGTGTTATATGGATTTGCGGTTTTGAGTACGGCGTTTACAGTGGTGTGGGTTATGACGGTTTTAAATGTAATGAATTTTTTGGATGGAGTGAGTGGACTAAATAGTGGAGTTACCGTGATTGCGGGGCTAACTTTATTCTTATTAAGTATTCATCCTGGAGTTCACGCCAATCCTGCCGCTCAAGAAGGAGTGGCCACCATTGCTTTGATTATCTCGATGATTGCTTTGTCGTTTTTGATGTTTGATTTTCCTCCAGCAAAGATTTTGATGGGCGATACGGGAAGTACATTTCTTGGCTTTGTTCTGGCTGCTCTGGCTATTTTTTCCGGAGGGAAAGTGGCGACAGCATTTCTTGTTTTGGGAATTCCAATTTTGGATATGATTTGGGTGGTTTTGAGAAGAACTTTTTCGGGGAAACCTTTTTGGAAAGGGGACTTGAAGCATCTTCATCATAGGCTCCTTGATCTTGGATTTAAGCCGTGGATGGTTGTTTTGGCTTATTTGGCGGTGTCTGCAGTCTTTGGCTTGTCTGCCGTGATTTTGGTGAATAGCCAGCAAAAGATGTTTATGGTGATTGCTTTAGTGGTTTTGATGGCTTTACTTGCTTCAGCGTTGATTTTTATTCCAAAGAAGAAAAAGCGATAGTTTTCTTGTCTTTGCAGCTTGGATACTGTATAAAATAGTCTGCTTTATAGGGTAAAAAAGGGTAAATTTTTATGGCAGATATTATCGAAGATATTAAATCGCGGCTCGATATCGTTAGTTATATTTCTTCCTATGTTCAGTTGAAAAAAACTGGCAGGAATTATAAGGGGCAGTGTCCTTTTCATAGTGAAAAAACTCCGAGTTTTATAGTGAGTTCAGAGAAACAAATCTGGCATTGTTTTGGATGTAGTAAAGGAGGCGATATTTTCGCTTTTGTGAGGGAAACTGATGGTGTTGGATTCCCAGAAGCTTTGCAAATTTTGGCGGATAAAGC
>CAINDQ010000083.1 GCA_903847465.1 uncultured Candidatus Peregrinibacteria bacterium | reverse complement strand
GACGCTGGAACTTTTTTAACAACTTTTTTCACCGGCATATTAATGAGGTTAAAAATTAACTAATTGATAGATCAGGAAGCCCTTTAGAAGGCGCTAGTCTTTCCGACTTTCTTGTCCAAAATTACATCGGATTTTCGCTCGTATTTGAAAGTGTAATTCACGTCCTCGCTATAATAATAGTCTACCGGTCCCGTGCCAACACCAATTGCGTCTGTTTCGATAATTGTCTTGTCAGGTAATAGATTTAAGGTCTCCATTCCTTTTTTCTCGACCATAATATTTTTGAAAATTGTATTCAAAAGTTCTTTGTTATCATCAGTAAAATTAATCTCCATATCTTTGTGATCAAGTGTCCCAAGCATTGCTTTCATAATCTGTGGGAATCTATAAATTTCTGTGCCATTCCCGTATTCCGTATACACAACAAGTACGTATCCTTGCTCAAGATAGACGTACCAATCCACAACTCTTTTCTTTGGATACAAAACCTCTAAAGCTTTAAATCCATTCCAATCAAACTCTTTATATTCGGCATCAGGAAAGGAATCTTTGATGTTGTTGAAATATTTGATGTTAGTAAGTTTTGAGTCATTTCTATCTAAAGTTACTTCGATTCTTCCAGTGTTTGGATAGATTCTTGTTGGTGAAAATTGATAACGATCTTCGTCCGGATTGTAAAAAACAACATCATGTTTTCCGTTAATAATTTTCCAAGTTTCAGCATTATATTTCATGGTGAATGGAAGATCTGGACTGTCATATGTAGCCCAATTCTTATCCAATGGAAATTCTTTCTCCCCACTATCCAAAACAGTAATAGTTCGATAAATAATCTCTGCAAAAGATCCTCTCGTCATTAATTTATCGGGAGAAATTTTTCCTTCTTTGTCGGCCAAAATAATGTTGTGAGTTTTTGCATAAAGAGCAAAAGGACTTACCCAAGCATCTTCAGGTACATCCGCAAAAACATTAGTAGTCGGAGTGTCAGGTAGAGTCACTTTTCCTGCAGATAAAGCCATTTTTAAGGTCTCAGACAGTTTCACCTGTTTGGCTGGAAGAAATGTTCCGTCAGCATATCCGTTGATGAATCCAGCTTTTTTCCCTGCCATTACAAAAGGAAAAAACCATTGGTTTTCTTTTACGTCAGAGAAGCTAGGTATGAATTTTACAGTCGTATCAATATTGAAAGCATTGTCGATAATTTTTGATGCTTCGGCCCTGTTTATCGGTTTTTCTGGCTGAAAAGTGCCATCAGTATAACCGGCAATAATATTTTTTGATCTCAAATATTCCACCGCGTCATAATTTGCATGATCAGCGGAAACGTCGCTGAAAGAAGCCGCTATTACGACCTGTGTAGGCATAAGAATAGCAACCGACAAACAAACTATAACTATTTTTCTGACAAAATTTTTCATAAGGCATGAAATAAATTATCATAGATTTCTCGCAGACGCCATGAATAAATTTACGAATAGAGGAGTTCTCCAGGATCGTATTTATCCAAATTTTCTTCGCCAATAAGTTCCACCAATCTGTCTGTAACTTTTGTCATTTTTACGGATTCTTGTACGCCGCGTTTCATGTCTCGAATAAGCGCAGTTCCTTCACGCACCTCCGTAATTCCAATCAAAACAGCATAAGGCGCCTTGAATTTATCGGCTAGTTTAAGCTGAATATTGATCGCACCTTTGCCAAGCGCTCCCATAGTTTTTATGCCATTCTCACGAAGTTCTTCGATCAGTCCCAGACATTTTTTCTTTGCTTCATTTCCCAATTGCGCCACAAAAACATGCAATTCATCTTTCTTTGGTACACGAATTTTCTCACGTTTCATATTGGCAATAATTCTCTCAATTCCAGCCGCAAATCCTACTGCAGCAGTAGGCTGTCCGCCCATCAATTCCACAAGTCCGTCATATCTTCCACCTCCGCCGATCGCATTTTGTGCACCTTCAGTTTTATCCCAGAATTCAAAAACAGTTTTTGTATAATAATCCAAACCTCTTACCAGTTTTGGATTTTCAGTATATTCGATGCCGATCTCGTCCAAATATCCTTTCAATTCTGCATAATGTTCCAGAGATTCTTTATCCAAGTAGTCGGTCATTTTTGGAGCAAGGGAAGCCAAAATTTTGCAATCTTCTACTTTGCAATCCAAGAGTCTCATTGGATTTTTTTCCAATCTATATTTGCAGTCCTCGCACAGAGATCTTTCTTTTCCCGCATAATAATCCTGCAAAATTTGCATGTATTTTTTGCGAGCTTCCGCAGTGCCAATAGTGTTTAGTTGGAGGCTAAACAAAGCATCGATTCCAAGGTCCTGATATATTTTGAAAGCCATTTGAATCAGCTGTGCGTCTAGTGCAGGATCGGTTTCTCCAATGATTTCAAAACCAAACTGCCAGAATTGTCTGTAACGGCCTTTTTGTGGACGATCATAGCGGAAATGAGGCTCAATATAATATAGCAAAACCGGCTGAGGCAATTGGTTCATGTTGTTTTGAATATAACTGCGCACAACTCCGGCTGTACTTTCAGGTTTTAGAGTCAGACTTCGGCCTTTCAGATCCTGAAAGGTATACATTTCCTTTGTCACGATATCTGAAGTGTCACCGATACTTCTTCTGAAAACTTCGGTGTACTCAAATATCGGCGTACTGATACGGCGAAAGCCGGCTTGTCTGGCACGGTGACGAACCACTTTTTTGATGTATGTATAAAAATCCTGATCTTCCGGAAGAATATCGTGAACGCCCTTTGGTGTTTGATATGGAGGAACTACTCTCTCTACCTTGTCATCGTCAGCCATATATTTGCAAAAATTAAAGAATAAATCGCCTATAACAGACTAACCGTTACTTTAACACGTTTTAGACTTATTTCAAGCGTAAAACTTTTCGATTTCAAAAGAAGTTGTCGGAGTGATGTTTGTTTTTGCTTTAAATTTCTTTGGAGCGAGTTTATACAAATGGTAAGCCGCTGCCGCAATCATCGCCGCGTTGTCAGTACAGAAGATCATGGATTGTGGATGTCTGAATTTCACATTCTTCGGCATTTTGGCCTGAATTACTTCGCGCAACCTCGTATTTGCAGAAACGCCTCCTGACAAATGTAGCTCGCGCACTTTTGGATATTTTTTGTAAGCCGTAATCAATTTGTCGGACAAAACTTCCACCACCGCTTCCTGAAAACTTGCCGCCAAATCATTTTTGAATTTCTCTGGAATTTCGGACACTTCAGAAATTTTATGTTTCGCTCCATAAGCTTTCACTTCATTCAAAACAGAAGTCTTTAATCCCGAAAAACTAAAGTCCAAACTTCCTTTCTCCAAATAAGAACGTGGAAATTTGAAAGCCTCTTTGTCTCCATTTACAGCCGCTTTTGAGATTACCGGTCCACCTGGATAACCAAGCCCCAAGATTCTCGCCACCTTATCAAAAGCTTCTCCAGCCGCATCATCTCTTGTCTCGCCAAGCACTTCAAAATCATGATGATTATTCATCAAAATCAATTCATTATGCCCGCCCGAAACAGTAAGAATAATAATCGGAAACTCAATTTCGTCCGTAATCTCCAACCAATTCGAATAAATATGTCCGATCACATGTTGCACCGGAATCATCGGTTTATTTTTCACAAATGAAATCACATTCGCAGTTTCAGTCCCAATGATCAGAGAACTCACCAATCCTGGCCCTTTCGTAATCGCGATCGCATCAATATCATCCCACCAACACCCAGCAATTTTCAGACATTCATCCAACACCGGAATAATTTTCAAAACATGTTCCCTCGCCGCCACCTCCGGCACCACGCCACCAGTTTTCGCATGCAGATCTATTTGCGACGCAATCACATTCGCCAAAAGTTTGTGCCCATCAACGACGATAGCGCAGGATGTTTCATCACAGGAGGTCTCAATAGATAGGATTTTCATGCCCCTATCCTACCTTCTAAACCCTTTCTTCTCAACTTAATTCGGGAATGAGTTGTTGCATCATCCAGATTTTTATGATTTGTTCCGATACCGGACTTTTAACCAACTCTGCCATGCCACTAAAACTTTTTTCCAATGTATAAGTGGCTTTTTGCCCGTTACTTACATTGCTCAATTTTTCCACTATACTTCCTATGAAAAAACTATTTTCCCATTTTGTGGGACCGGAAGATAGTTCAGAATATCTCGTTGGATTGACCATTTGAAGGGCTGTTAAAAACGCTTCTCTCGAATTGTATGCTTCAGTTCCTTCTGAAAATAATGCTGGTAATTCTTCTAAAACAAAACCGAAACGGGAAACATCAAGAGCCGTATCTTCAAGAAGATCCAGATATCTCTGTTTTAACTCAGGATATTCTTTATAAAATCTTTCTTCGAGCTGAGAGAAAGCTACGTCCAGAGGGGCTTCTTGATTCTGAGAAAAACCTTGTAATATTTTATCCTGAATTGTTGCTAACCGATGATCCTCACTTAAGACTTTGGAATCTAAAACATTTTTTTGTCTAGCTTGTTCACACACATAAGCAATTTCATCTTCAGCTAAAAGAGAAAGCCCATTCACAGTGATAAGCTTTTTCAGCACTTCTGGAGAAAGATTTCGTTTACCAACAGCCTCTATAACCCGTTGAAGATTATATTCATATTCGAGTTGAGTGATCGTTTTAAATTTTACCTTCCCCTGCGCTATTTGCTCTGCAAATTTAATACGTTTCTGCCCATGGCCGGCTTCAACAGCTGTTCTGGCTGAAAAACGATTGGCGGGTCTTGTAATTATTCTGTTGTTCTTCCCAATTCTACCAATTCTAGCCAGAGCCTCTCCGAAAGCCGGATCTTCACCTCCAGCTATTTTTGGGACTCCTCCGACTCTAGCCGCAGCAAATGCACGACTGGACATATTAGCGCCAGAAAAAGAAACTTGCTCAGTTTTAAGTTTTCCATCGACTCTTTTCGTCAATTTTTTTACAAGATTTTCATAGCGGTAATTCAAACCATCATAAGAATCTACCAATTCTGTTAATACGCGGTAAGCGACATCTTGAGGAGAGGCTATATCACCGTCAAATTTCATTTTACCAGCTATCCCTACCAGATCCTGATCTTGTGCATAAGCCTTAATAATTTCATCAATATAATTTGAATAAAAAGCAGCGTCTGCGTCGGTTTGCGCGATAATGCCATCCTTCCCATATTCATAAAACCTCGCTACTGCCTCAGCAACTCCGCGATTTCTAGCTCCACCTACATTTGCTTGTTGGGCAGGTAAAGTTTTTCCTTCACTTGCTTTATCAATAAAGTGAAAATTTAATCCTGCATTTCTGATTTTATTAACATATCCTCTTTCTGCCGCATTGAGTTTGATAGGAATCAGAGGATCTTTTATTGCCCTAGCTATCTCCAGAGTGTCTTGATTGTTCTGAATAGATTTTAGGTAATGATCAATTTTTCTTTTATAATCATCATCACTTTCGTTGCTAGCTCTTTGGGGAGCCGTAGGCGGACTATTTACAACGACAATAACTTCGAAATCACTTGAATCAACATGTTTTTGTCGAGCCAAAGATGCTAAATTTTTAAAAAGATATTCTCTTTCTCCATAAGCAGGAATCACCACGATCACTTTGCAATTTGGGTTTATTGGCGTGGATAAGCGTTCTTCTCCTGTCAAAGATTCAGCTAAATATTCCTCTATCTCAGGATCTTTGAATCTATCCGGATCAGCTGCGATCGCCACCTTGCCTTGAACATCATCGCCAATTTCCCCAGAATCAGGAAAGACCGGAAGTTGTGGTTTAGCTAAACTAGCTGTATTTGCAGCTTCACGTGAGGCAGGGGTTTCGATAGTTGTTTTAGGATCTTCTTTTCCAGTCATGATTTTAGATTAATCCCTCTATTATACCAAAAATTGACCAATTACTCAATTCTCTATACTCTTGTCTCAAAGAGTTCTTAAAAATTTCCCCTATGAAAAGATACTTTCTGATCGTGGCCACAGCCTTGTTTATTGTGAATACCATGTGTACCGCTTTAGCTGTCCCACCTCCTGACTTTTTGTTTAATGTAGGCGCTCAGATTGCCCAGGCGTTTTCTTTTATTGCTGTGTTACTTTCGGCTTTTCTTGTGGGTTTTAGGCAATATGCCAAAGTTTTTTACATGACCATGAAGCATAAGAATTTATTCTGGATTGGATCAGCACTGGTGGTTGTTGGAATTTCTTTTGTCGGGGCATATTTTTATGGTCAATATTCTCAGAATGTTGATTATCAACAATGGATTGCCGAAAGTCAGAAGCAAGATATGACGAGTCCTATTACGGATTATTCTCTCGATAAGTTGAAAATAAAAAGACCGGATACATCTATTCAACAAGGCGAAATAGTTGAGCAGCCAACCGTTATTCAGCCAGCTATTCCTGCCGTTATTCGACCAGTTGCACCATTAGAACCAGTCGACCCAAACGCCGAATTCATCAAAACTTATTATCAAAATATTGGCACAGGAAATCTGGAAGCCGCATATTCAGTCTCGAAAAAACAGGTTTCTCTAGACACTTTCAAGAGTTGGTACAAAGATACTGATTCAGCTTCCGTGGATGATATTCAAAAGATTGATGACAATAATTATTCTTTGAGAATTGGACTGACTGAAAAAGATATTATTACTACTTATGCGGTTCTGATGACTCTGAAAATAGATTCTCAAGAACTTATTTCTATAGCTGATTCGAAATCTAGAGTGTTGAGTTCTGCGCCTGTGGTTGCGGTAAACACTTTGCCGACCAAAACCCCTAGTACAGTTGTTCCATCTCTGGAAAATTCTCAAACAAACGACAAGTTTTTCGAAGATAATAAAAGTCTTCCACTCGCAATTACCAATGTGGATTTCAAATTGGTCACCAATTCCGGTAAAAATATTTTTGTGCTCGATGCGCGCGAAGATGAAGAATTTGGTATCGGCTATTTCCCTGGAAGTACGCATATAAAGTTTGCGGATCTCGTGGCCGGCGAATGGATTAAACTGCCTACAGATCAGGTTATTTACGTGTTCTGTTGGTCTGGAATTCGAGGCCAAGAAGTCGCCACTTTCTTGAGAGAAAAAAAGATTGTATCCCGATATGTAAAAACCGGAGCTGATGGTTGGGTTACTTTTGGTGGGAAGTGGACTGGTGGCATAAAATTTTCTTCGAAATATACAGCCGACCAATATTCAAAACTTTTCGATCTAAATACTTTGAAGAAACAAATGGCTGCCGGGGTTGCGATTGTAGACTCCAGAATCGCCAATAAATACGACGCTTGGCATATTCCAGGCAGTATCAATATCCCGATTATTTACACGCCTACAAGCCAGATTGACGCTTTGATGGCTCAAGTGCCGACGGGAGTGCCGGTGATAACTGTTTGCGACGATTTCGTCAGTTGTTTTGATGCAAAAATTACAGGTGTAAAATTAGAAAAACGTGGCCATCAATTTCTTGGGCGCTATAATAAACCTTGGGAATATAGGAGTAATCAATAATTATGATTTTATTTCCTGAAGAATTAAAAACGAAAAGAGAAGATGTCGGAGGTAAAACTCTGTCATTAGCGAAGTTGCTGGAATATGGCTTTTCTGTGCCAAAATTTGTTGCTGTGCCAGCTAACGAAATTCAAAAACTTTTTGTTACAGGTGCAGAAATAAATAAAGTTGCTGTCGAAAAATTAGTGCAAGAAATCGTTACGAAATTTCCTTGTGAAAAGTATGCAGTCAGATCAAGTGCGCTGATTGAAGACTCAAAGGATAAGTCATACGCTGGTCAATTCACGACCGAAATTGATCAGAGAAAAGAAGATTTAGAGCAGGCGATCGCAAAAGTAATCACTCAAGCTTATGAGTTTTTGAGTGGAGAGATGAGCAAATTCTCGCTTATTGTTCAGGAATATATTACGGCAGATTATGCGGGAGTTCTGTTTACCAGAAATCCTTTAGGCGGTAGAGAAATGGTGCTCGAGTACGTGGAAGGAATAGGAGAGGAACTTGTTAGTGGAAAGAAAAATGCGCAAAAATCGAAATTTTATTGGGGACAACGTGATATAAAAAGTAAATTGCCGGGCATCTGTACAGTCATGGAGCAATTCAAAAAAACAGAGGAAATATTTGGTTGTCCACAAGACGTCGAATGGTGTATTTCGGCTAACGAATGGCATTTTCTGCAGTCACGCCCAATCACTACCATTTCTCAAAAAGATTATGAGGAATATCTGTTTGCCGATTCCGTTCTCCCAAAAACACAAAATTTTATTTTTGAAAAAACTGAAATTTCAGAAATTGCTTCTCGTCCTACAGAGATCACAAAAGATTTATTAAAGTTTATTTATAGTGCAGATGGACCAATTAATAATGTTTACAAAAAACACAAAATAAAATTTATTTCGGGAGATTTTTTGAAAATATTCGGCAATGAACTTTACGTCGATCGCGAGCAAGAAATCAAAACTCTACTTCCTTCATATAGCTATTATTCCAAAGACTTCAAGCCTCATTTTGCCTCGATTAGTGGCTTGTTTACAACAATATTAAACTTCGTCCGTTTGAATCTGATCTCGTTGGACAAGTATCCTGCTTTAAAGATGAAAATAGAGGAAAGATTGAAATCTGTCTTTGATGATTCGGAAACCCTTGGAGTGAGAGTCAAAAACTTTTTACATGACTACGAATTAATTTTTGAAATAAATCTTTTGGCGGAGAAGGCGATTAAGCGCTTAGAAAACATGATGAAAAATCAGCCGATTTCTTGTTCTGAAATTTTGGCGCATCAATGTAGGCTATTGCATATCGACGCAAAAAAACTTGTTGGTAATTGTCTGGAAATGTCTGACGAAAGCCGATTTATGATAGTTAAAGAACCTAAAGAAAACCCTGCGAGTAAAGAGGATTTCTCAAAGTGGTTCAATGGTTTATCAAAAATAAAACAGGATTTTTACAATCACAGTATTTATTTTGCTCAGAATTACAACGAGCTTCGTGAGCACGGCAGATGGCTTACGGTAAAACATATTAGTCACATCAGAGCGAAACTTCTAGCTATGGCCGAAAAGAAAAATTTCAAAGATCCCAGAAGTATTTATTTCGCTTCTTTTGAAGAATTAAAGCAGGATAATTTCACCGAAACAAAATGTGGAGAGAAAAAAGCGAAGTATCTAGAATCTAACAAATATTCTCTGCCAAGTAGATTGGTAAGCCAATATTCGGAGGCTGAGGAGGTTTTGTTGAGCGTGTCTCCCGGGATTGCAGAGGGAGTTCTCGTCGATTCCACAAACCTAGATCAACCAGGTAAAAAAATTCTTTTCACAAAAAATTTATCTCCGGATTTGACTGAATATTTTTCAAAAATAGAAGGGATTTTATCTGAGAATGGGGGACTTCTTTCTCATCTTGCCATTATGGCCAGAGAAAATAATGTACCGGTCATTACCAATTTTCAACTTGATAATACCGATATATTCTTAGGTGATTATGTTACAATTGATGCGATCAAAGGCGTCGTTTATAAAGAAAAGAAATAATGAAATCCACTTCCCTCGAAATTATCGAAATCCTCAAAAAAGCAGGCCATGAAGCCTATTGGGCGGGTGGCTGTGTGCGCGATATGCTCCTCGGAATTGAGCCAAAAGACTTTGATATTGTCACTTCCGCAAAGCCCGAAGAAACAGAAGCACTGCTCGAACACACAATCCCAATTGGAAAAGAATTTGGTGTAATTCTTGCCATAAAGAACGGTCATCATTTTGAAATTGCCACGTTCAGATCTGATAGTGGATATTCTGATGGACGTCGTCCAGACGCCGTGGAATTTACCAACGCCAAGGAAGATGCACTTCGTCGCGATTTCACGATCAACGCTATGTTTTACGATCCAACTACCGACAAAATTCTCGATTATGTAAACGGTCAAAAGGACCTTGACGAGAAATTAGTTAGATTTATAGGAGAGCCGGAAAAGCGCATCAAAGAGGACCATTTGAGGATCCTGCGTGCTGTCAGATTCAAAAATGTCTACGACATGCAATATCATCCAGACACTTATCAAGCCATCAAAAAACATGTTCATTTAATTAAGAATATTTCCAGCGAACGTGTTGGGGCTGAGTTCAACAAAATGATTATGGATACGACAACTCCAAGTCAATCTTTTGAGGAACTTTTTGAAATCGGCGCATTGGAACTTTTGATTCCAGAATTATGTAAACTGAAAGGACTTGCTCAGCCACTTGAATATCATCACGAAGGCGATGTTTGGGATCATTCCAAAATGGCACTCGATAGTTTGACCAACGAAGATGCAGATCCAGATCCGCTTCCTGAGGAGCCAGCCAGTTTGGAATTGAAGTGGGCGACACTGCTTCATGATGTTGGAAAATATGATACTTTTAAATCCGAAGGAGAGAGAATTCGTTACGATGGACATCAAGATGTCGGTGCGGAAATCGCCAGTAAAATTCTTAAACGTCTAAAATTTTCCAAGAAATCTATCGATAAAGTTTCATGGCTGATTAAACACCACATGATGGTTGTGCCGCTTTTTGAAATGCCTGACGATCGCAAACGTCATTGGTTCTTGCATCCTTGGTTTCCTGAACTACTTGAGCTTTATCGTGCCGACGCTTTGGGAATAAAACCAACAGATCTTTCTGCGTACGAAGGTCTGAAAAAATTATATCGTCATGAAATTGCCACGTTAAGATTGATGCCAAAGCAATTATTGAGCGGAGAAGATATTATGAAAATCATGAAAGAAAAACCAGGAAAAAGAATCGGGGAAATCATTCTCGATATTCGCCAAAAACAACTTTCAGGCGAAATCACAACCAAGAAAGATGCTTTAGCGTATATTTCAAAAACTCTTAAGAATTAGACCATTTTCTTTGAGCGTAGGATCATAAAACCCTCCTTTTTTACCATGACCATACTGCCAATACCAATCATGAAAAGGATGGCATTGAGCATCCATCCCAAAACAGGAATAGCGCATACGATGTAGTAAGCAAGCAATGCTCCTGCAATCGCAAAGAATAGTTTTAGTCTAAAACGTTTTGCATTTGTCTTTTTGAAATCCATTAAGTAACTTGCCAACCATGTAGCCACAAATATTTTGGAAAGATAAGTAGCCATAAATAGTAATACTAGAAGCATCAATCCCACAGGTATTCCAATTAGAGTTACCATCAAAATCAATGATCCAACAAAGCCAAGAATCATTGTGACAAGGCCAATTCCAAATGTTTTTAAAACATTCTTTTTTACTTGTTCTACAGATTTTACCAACATATTTGAACAGAAAATTGTCAGTAAAAGCACGATGAATAATGCCGCCAAATAACTGGCTGCTTTGTAGCCAACATAGGCTCCAGCGATTCCTTCAGCAGCTTCTTCTTTATTAAAATCAACTTTATTGAATTCAATTTTCCCTTTTACAGCTTGTTTTGGAACTTTCATATCTTGCAGTGCTGTATATTTTAGATTTCCAGTAACAACTGCTTTTTCAGAAACCATAAATATTTTATCAACAGCCACTTCTACATTCCTACCAACTTTTCCATTCAATCTCATAGATCCAACTGCCCCCAAAATATCTTTTTGAATCTCTCCGTCAATGACTGCAGATCCAGATCCTGTAACAAGACTACCGCCAATAATAGCCCCTTTTTCAATATTCAATTGTCCTCCTGAAGTAAGGACATCGCCTTTTGTACTCCCATAAATAGAAAGTTGACCGCCTATCATTCTGATATCATCACCAACATTACCTTTCACGGTCACCTGTCCTCCCGCAATCATCAAATCACCAAGCACGTTGCCATTTATAGTAATATTTCCGCCAGCGACAAAAAGGTCACCATTCACATCTGCATCGACTATGACCTCACCACCTGCAATATAATAATCATCATTTATTGGCTGATCGACGATCAAAGTTTCTGCCGACTTAAAAGTCGCAGCATTCACTGGCATTGCCAATAGGCCCATCGCCAACAAACTGATCGCGAGCATTGAAATAAGTTTTTTCATGGGAAAAAGGTTATTGATGAAAACATATATATTAATTTTTCTGAATTATAATAAAAACAGCTCTTTCCTCAAAGCTAAGCCTCTTGACAGATGTCTGGTGTCTATCTTTCTAAAAGACAAACGCATTCGATATGCGCACTGTTTGGGAACATGTCGACAGGAATGATTTCCTGCATCTTGTAGCCATATTCTGTAAGCAAGGCATAGTCGCGTGCACACGTTGCTGGATTGCAAGAAACATAAATAATTGTTTGTGCGTCAAAGTCCGCCATCTTGCCAATCATTTCTTTTGTCAGGCCCATGCGTGGGGGATCAATAACAATTAGAGAAGGTCGATCTTTCATTTGATGTAATAATTTTCCAACATCACCAACCATGAAATCAATGTTGAAAATATTATTAAGTTGAGCATTTTCGCGAGCAGTGCGAATGGCGTCCAAATTCAATTCAATTCCAAAAACTTGTTCTGCATGTTTTGCCAAAAATAACCCGATCGTGCCTGTTCCACAGAATAAATCAAATATCACGTTATTTGTCTTTCTCAAGGCAAAATCAACGACCTGACTATACAAAATTTCAGCTTGAAAAGTATTCACTTGAAAGAATGCTTGCGGCAAAATTTCGAATGATAATTCGTCGCCATTTTTTAGAATTAATTTTTCAGTTAAAGTCCTCTTTCCAAATAATAAAGTTTCTTTGATTTGGCTTCGCACGCCTCGTTTGCAGATAATTTTTGAATGGTAGAGCGTTGTTACTTTGATTTCTTTTCCGTCCGCATTTTTTCCTGCCAATTTCTTTATCATCTCTCCAAACTCCATAATCTTTTCTTCAAAATCTTTTGGCAGATCATCAGAGGTTACCAAATTTATCATTACTTCATTTGTGCGCTTGCCTTCGCGGATATACAAAGCTCGCAAGAACCCTTCTCCAACAGAATATTTGAATGGTGGCCATCCCGTATTTTTCATAAATTCTCGAACCGTATTCACAATCTCAGAAGAAAATTCAGACTCCAAATGACATTCCGTCAGATCCAAAATATCATATCTTCTTCCTGGCAAATGCATTCCTAAAGCAAATTCCATCTTCTCATCATATCCAAAAGAAAACTCCATTTTATTTCGATAGTAGTATTGATTATCGCATCCAATAATTTCTCCAACCGGTGGATTTTCCAAATGTCCGATTCTCTCAAAAGCATCTATCACTTGTTGTTTCTTGATCTGCAACTGCATTTCATAAGGCATAAATTGAAACTGACAGCCTCCACATCTTTCAAAAAACTTACACTTTGGCTCTATTCTATCCGGCGATTTTTTCACGACCTCCACCAAATCCGCTTCCGAAAAACTATCCTTTATTTTCGTAAAAGCCGCTCTCACTCGATCTCCCGGCATCGTCCCCGCAACAAAAACCACACGCCCTTCATATTTGCCAAGACCATTCCCGCCAAAAGCGATTTTCTCAATATCAAACTCGACTATTTGTCCTTTCTTAAGTTGCATATAAGTTGCGAATAAGTGGGATTTGAATCACTTAGCCGGCCAACTCTAACACTCGCCACACCATTTCAGCAAGCCTAATTTATGCTGCCATTGCTTTCTGGCCCCTCCGAAACTGACGTCTTTGTCGACATTGGTGTTCCCGTCACTGATCCTTCCACGCCCGTTTCTGTCGCCACCACCGCCGCTGGCACAATCTTCAATTCTGGGAAGACTTCTCCAAAGAATTGATTTGCTGCTTCTTCGCTTTCAAAAGCTTTTTGTTTTTTTGCCTGTTTCAAAAATCTCTGATGAATCGTTTTATAATATTCAGGTTTATTTTTTGCGGAAGCATTGTAATACAATTTATAGATGTCGTTAGCGCCATTGGCGATTTTACCTTTTCCGTATATGGAAGCCAATTTCATGAATTTATCAACAGCTTGATTGTATGATTCAGGAGTGTCAATTTTTCCACAATATAATTCAGCCATTGTATGTACGACTCCTTCATTTGGTACACGATTTTTATTATGTAACATCTCGTGGAAGATCACGGTCGCAAGTCTCATCACAGGATGTAGCAACATAATTGGATCTATGGTTTCTCCTTTTGCTTCAGATTTTCCCACCACTTCCCCGGCGAGTTTCTGAAACTGCAGTTGATCCACCTCAAATTTCAAGAAGCTTGGCAGTTGGTTTCTGACAAAATTTAAAGCCTGCCTAAAAGTTTCATATGCTTTCTCGGGATCTTTTATTTCTCGATCGGCGATGAATACAGATGGAGCTTCTTGTTTTCTTTTTTCTGCTTTTCTCTTTCTCTTCCCAGCCTTTTTCAGAACCGTCAAAGCTTCCTTGGCTGTGGTAGTTGTTCCAATCGTGACAGTTTCTTTGATTGAAGGATCTTCAGGTACTGCAGGCCTAGTTTGGCCATCCATGGTTTGCTGCAATTCGCCATGAGTTGAATCAACTGATCCCTGCGTTTCCAGTGCTGCCAATTCCTCATTGCCAGCGCGAAGGAAATAAGGATTTTTAGAAGTTTTCATTAACGCAGCAATTTCCTCTCTCGTTTTTCCTGCAAAATATTGACTACGAAAAACTCTGGTTTCTTCCATCCCAATCGGTTCTCCCGATTTAGGCGTTATTTCGTCTGCTGGTTTGTGTGGTTTACGAATGTCACTCATAAAATAAGATATAATTTATCATAGAATTATACCATTTATTCGTGGCTTCTGGAAGGCCTTTGCAGAAGTAGCCCATGGAGTCTAATTGAATTGTCCCTGGAAAAACCATTTGATGAGATCCCAGTTGTCGTCTTTTGGAACGAGCGTATAGGCATGGTTTGCATTACTGCAGTCGGGAATTGGGGTTCCAGCTTTTGTCGCCGCGGCAATCATGCTATTGCAATTTCCTTCTTCAATATACGGAGGAGTGTAGAGAATATTCCCGGAAGAAATTACGGCATTGGAAACAATTTCATAGTTTTGATATTTGAAGAAATAGGCTACTGCTTCGTCTAAACTGATGTCGGTTTCCGTTCTTGCTAATACGGTTTTTATAATTTCATAAATCGTAGTTGTGTCAGAAAATCCAAGATTTTTGGCTTTTGTTTGCAAGGCTTTTAGAATCAATTGTTGTCTTTCTGCTCTCGCAAAATCGGAAGATGTATGTCTGCTTCTGGCAATGCGCAAAGCTTCTTTTCCTCCCAAATGATAATCCCCAGGCGCATAATTCAAAGTCCCTTTCACTCCATTGTCGATTACTACATATGTCGGATCAACCAGCGCTTTACTCAAATGAACATCAATGCCCCCAATCAAATCCACCACATCTATAAACGCAAACATTTCCAAAACAATATATTTATCCAATTTGTATCCGGAGATTTCACTGAGCGTCTTTTTCAGCTCTGGCAAGCCATACATTCCCGCAAAAGCATTTATTTTTCTGCCGTTATAAAAGAGATCTCTCGGAATACTAACCATTTTTATTTTTTTATTTTTTTCTTCGATATGCACAAAAATCAT
>CAINDQ010000082.1 GCA_903847465.1 uncultured Candidatus Peregrinibacteria bacterium | reverse complement strand
GCCTGGAGCTTGTCACTTTAGTGGATTTGGTTCTAGAAATTGGGTTGAACTAACCCAAAAAAATATGGAACCAAAAACCATGACCATGGATCTCGCTGGGCGAGAATTCAAAATCACCAATGGTCCAATTGCTTCATATGCTAGCGGTTACGCCATCGTTTCTTTAGGCGATACCGTTATCATGGCAAACGCCACAATCAGTCCAAATTCTGTTGATGGGGATTTCTTCCCGTTGACTGTGGACTATGAAGAAAACATGTATGCTGCCGGCAAAATTAAAGGCAGTCGTTTCGTGAAAAGAGAAGGTCGTCCTTCTGAAAATGCGATTCTTATTTCCCGTGTGATCGATCGTCCTGTTCGTCCATTATTCCCAAAAAAGACCAGAAATGAAGTACAGTTGATCTGTTCTGCTTTGTCAGTGGATATGGAAGTTGATCCAGCAACAACCGCTCTAAATGGCGCTTCAATGGCTTTGATGCTATCTGGCGCTCCTTTTGAAGGTCCAGTTGGTGCTGTTAGAATGGGATACCTTGATGGAAAACTGATCGTAAACCCAACATATAAAGAATGTGAAGAAGGCACGATGAATTTGATCGTAGCCGGAACTATGGATGCAATTACCATGGTGGAGGCTGGAATGAAAGAAGTTCCTGAATCAGTTGTGCTTGAAGCTTTTGATGTTGCTCACAAATATATCAAACAGATTTGTCAGTTTCAGTTGGATTACGCAAAAGGTTTTACAATTAAACCTATCGAACTAACTTTGGCAAAAGATAATGAGAAAGCCGTTGAAGCTGTAAAAGCTTTCGTTGCTACAGACGAGGCCATGTTGGATATAAAAGGAGTTACAAAGATGGAAGTAAAAGAAAAAATTCACGCAATTGAGGACAAATTAATCGAAAAATACGCTAAAGAAATCGAAGACAAAGAATTCTCTGCCTTTGAATTAAAGAATGTTTTAAATTCTTTGTTTGAAAAGAGAATGCGCAAGAATATTCTCGAAAAAGAAGAACGTCTTGATGGCAGAAAGCTCGATGAAGTACGTCAAATCAACGTTATTCCAGACATTCTTCCTCGCACTCATGGTTCTGCTATTTTCCAAAGAGGTGAGACTACAGCGCTTACAATCACTACTCTAGGCAGTCCAAGAGATTCTCAGATTGTCGACATTATGGATAGCGATAAGGTAAAAAGATACATGCATCACTATCATTTCCCTCCATACGCTGTGGGAGAAGTAAAACGTATGAGCGGTCCTGGTAGAAGAGAAATCGGACACGGAGATTTGGCTGAAAGAGCTTTGATTCCAGTCCTTCCTTCAGAAGAGGAGTTTCCATACACAATCTGGTTGGTTTCTGAAATCACAAGATGTAATGGATCTAGTTCCATGGCATCTGTATGCGGCTCTACATTATCTATGATGTGCGCCGGAGTTCCTCTAAAGAAACCGGTTGCCGGTATTGCGATGGGACTTGTAAACGATGATGATACTGGAAAATACAAGATTCTTACCGACATCCAAGGAATGGAAGATTTCGCTGGAGATATGGATTTCAAAGTTTGTGGAACAAGAGATGGTATCACTGCTCTTCAGATGGATATCAAGATCAAGGGACTTCAGACTGAATTGCTGAAAACCGCTATGGACAAAGCAAAAGTCGCTCGTGATTTCGTTCTCGACAAGATGATTGCCGTAGTTCCAGAATCTCGAAAGAAACTTTCCAAGTATGCACCTCTCATTATGAGTATCGCTATTCCTCAGGAAATGATCAGAATGGTAATTGGAAAAGGTGGTGAAACTATTCAGGGAATGATTAAGGAATTTGGTGTTGATATTGATATCAATGATGATGGTCATGTTACGGTTACCGCTCCAAATCAAGAACAAGGAGACTTGGCGGTAAAAGCGATCAACGATATCGTTAGAGTTCCAGAAGCTGGAGAAATTTTTGATGGAAAGGTTACCAGATTGATGGAATTTGGAGCGTTTGTGGAATTCTTGCCAGGCAAAGAAGGCTTGGTTCACATTTCAGAAATGGCTAACGAAAGAGTAAATAGAGTAGAAGACGTTGTGAAACTTGGAGACGAATTCAAAGTGAAATTATTAAAGATTGATGAACAAGGAAGATACAATCTTTCTAAAAAAGCGGCTCTTGCCCCTGCAAAAAGTGTAGCTCACGTGGCTCCTCACAGCCCTTCTGAGACAAGCAAACCAACAGAAGACAAAGAAGGTCACAACGGCACAATAGTCCCAGGAACAAGCGCAGTTAGGAAAGTGTAAAAGTGGTATAAATTTTTAGAATGTACAAAAGAGCCCCAATAAACCGGGGCTCTTTCAAAAAATGCGTTGACCTAAAAAGCCTCGACCGCTAGAATTGTCCTCGCAGATTTGAAAATCAGTAAGCGGGTATCGTATAGTGGCTATTATGCAACCTTGCCAAGGTTGAGATACGAGTTCGATTCTCGTTACCCGCTCCATTTACTATTCAACATCGATCTTAAATCCAATCGGATTTTTAGGCTGCTCCTCAACAGGATTTATAAGATTTTCAATAGCATTCCATACTTTTTTAAATTCTTGATCTACTTTATTAGACTTCTTTAACATGAAACTGCGGATTTCAGTAAGCTGTTTTTCTATATTTTTTTGAGACGTGAGTACGTGACGAAATCTCACAAAGGCTTTAACGACTTCTATGCTCATCTGCACAGCACGTTTACTTCGAAGTACGCTAGCTAACATAACTGCACCATGTTCTGTGAATACAAATGGCATGTATCTGCGGCCCCCGTAACTTGAGGTCACAGTTTGTGACCTCAAGTTTGCAAATTCTTCAACGGTTAATTTAAACATAAAATCTTCAGGGAATCTTCCTTTATTTCTACGGATTGACTGATTAAGAACTTTAGTTTCAATGTCGTAAATTTTTGCTAGATCCTTATCTAACATGACTCTCTGCCCACGAATAATGTAGATTTCATTTTCTATATAAGGGGCTATTACAAGTTTTTTAGATTGTTTTTTCATCATAAAACAACCTATATCAGACAAACATTAAATATTCTTAAAATTTTCCTAAAATATCCAAATTTGGAAACGAAAAACAAATGCATTTCCCAGTCCGCACGGCTTTCCATTTCTGCTATAATTCAGCCATGAATATTGATGATCAAAAATTTGATGAATTAGTCGATGAAGCTTGGGACAAAATTCCGCCTGATTTCAAAGAGGAAGTTGGTAATGTAGGCATTGTTATTGAGGCTGAGCCGACAGCAGAACAGCTTCGTCGAATGAAGATAAAAGGGCTTTTGCTAGGCCTTTTTGAGGGTGTGCCAAAGACAGCTTGGGGACAAGGGCATTCAGGCTCAATTCCAAGCAAAATTACGATTTTCAGAAAACCAATTTTACTTGTAAGCAAAGATCTAAAAGACCTCAAGATAACGATTCATGTCGTGCTCATGCATGAAATCGCTCATTACTTTGGCTACAACGACAAGGATTTATTCATCATGGACAAAAAGATGGAGGATCGACTTTCCAAAGAGGACTAATCGGACGCTCAAACCACGGACGAATCCTTTACTTTTTGGCGATATTGTGTTAAAATAGACACGTATGGTTGTGAAATTCTAAAAATCTAAAAAAAATTATATGGCACAAGGAAAACCAGCAGGAAGCCCTGCGGAAGATGCTAAAGTATTCGATGATCGTCTTATAGCGGGTGTACTTCACCGAAGTAATCCAGAAGATGTTACGCGTGATTTGGACCATGCTTTAGCGGCAGTAAAAGCCGGAAAAGATGTGAATGCCCTTGGAATGGGTATTGGACGAAGAGCTATAGACGCAATCGAAAACGATACAGTTGATCCAGCCATAGAAGGTCTAAGAGGGCTTACTCATGGCAAGCTCATGCCCGCATCAGCTGTCCATGGGCAGGGTCGTACGGCAGAGGCCATGAGACAAAACAGGATTAATAGTGCGATGGAAGAATGGGCAGACGCTCATCGTGAAGAATTGGCGGCACTTGCCACTGAATCACCAGCTTTTAGAGCCAGTTTGGACGATGTGGTTGCTCTTTTGGATACGCTTGAAGGTCAAGATTTTTCATCGGTAGAAAGCGCTCAATTAGCCTTAGCGCCACTAAAAGAAGACATTCGAAAGCACAACAAAGTTTTTCACAATAGAAAAGACCGTATAGAAGAAACTCCGATAAAAACTGTTGAAATGTCCCTCAGAGGCAAGAAATTCAGCCTCGCATTAACAAGATTCGGTTCCGGCGAACGTCCTACAAAAGTTTTAAATCTTGTTTGTCAAACTCACGGAAAGGACGTCCCAAGTCATGATGACCTTTATGACATAATGACTGCGTAAATAGTTTTCAGGAACTATCCTTCCAATATTCATCACTGTCTACAGTGAAGATTATTTGATTATTCTTTCAAAAAAAGTAAAATGCAAAGAGGTCACCATCATCTAACAAAAAATTATGCCTTTAATTACTTGGGACGAATCTCTGAGCGTAAATGTTAAGGAAATAGATACCCAACATCAAAAATTGATAGACCTAATTAACGAATTGCACGTAGCAATGAAAGAAGGAAAAGGCAAAGAAGTTCTGGAGGAGATCCTGACCGGATTAGCTGATTATACCGTCTATCATTTCAATACAGAGGAAACCCATTTTGCTGAATTTCACTACGAAAATTCGGTGGAACATAAAGCTGAGCATAAAGAATTTGTCGAAAAAGTCACAGAATTTAAGAAGAAATTTGAAGCTGGGGAAGTTGGTCTGACAATCG
>CAINDQ010000081.1 GCA_903847465.1 uncultured Candidatus Peregrinibacteria bacterium | reverse complement strand
CAAAAGACAATTCTTTGTTATATTGAAAATTACTTGTGATTTTTTCTATTATAAAGCTAATTATTTTTTCGTTTGAAGTTCTTAACATCTCTATGTATCTTTCTAGAGAATGATCTTCTGGAAATTTTTTTAGATAATTTTCTTGAACAAGTTTGATTATTCCATTGCTTCTAGTTGATGCCCCATAAAGTTCACTTAACTTAGCTGAAATGTGCCTATTTGCATTTCTGGAGGCTGCTAAGCTAATAAATTTCATATAAGGCAACGAGACTAAAGTGATATTGGCAAGCAAAACAGTCCTAATGAGTGAAGAAAATAGAAAGTCGGCATTAATTTTATTAACTTTTAATTTTTCTAGAGGGAAATGTTCCTTAAATTGATATTTATTTGCAGCGCATATGTTTTCAAAAAAAATTAAAATGTTTTCATAGGTAATTCCATTTTCAATAGCTTTTTCTAAATCTCTATTTGCTTTACATAATCGAGAGCGTATAAGTCCAATCTGTGATTTTTCTAATTTATTTAAATAAATTGTGTATCCAAAAAATGCTATTTGTAAAAATAACCTAATAAGTTTTTTCTCGTCGATAAGGTTCGCGTCTTCATTAGAATCTTGTCTGCTTTCAATGAGTCCTTTTTTAGTCAATTCGAAAAATGTTTTATTTTTAAAAACTTCATCAGTTATTTTCACAAGAACTTTAAACTCATCTTGAGAAAAAATATTGTTAACATCTTCTTTCTCAAAAATTATTGATAACTTACACAAAATATACCAAGCCTCTTCTAGGGTTTTAATGGTTGAAATCTCTTCTATGACAGAATTTAATTCATAAATGGAATTCATAAAAAGGGCTTAACATTGAATTGATTATATAGTAATTAAATATTAATTAAAGTGTTATTGGTCAGTTCCTTTGTTTTTTCCTCTTATTTGCTATAATAACCATACTTTCATCGAGAGACGGCGAGAGACTTATGCTCTATGACCCGTCAGCAACCTACCCAAAGGCAAGGTGCTCCAACTAAGTAAGATGAGCTCGATGAAGGAAGTTAATGAGTCTATTTTTTAACTTTCTTCATATGAAAAAAGTACAAGTCCCGGCAGGACTTAAAAAATGCCAAAAGTGTGGTCATTACAAAGGGTTTTGCTTAAGGCAAGACAATCCTGATC
The DNA here is from genome assembly GCA_903847465.1 of uncultured Candidatus Peregrinibacteria bacterium. Classification (GTDB taxonomy): domain Bacteria; phylum Patescibacteriota; class Gracilibacteria; order UBA1369; family LOWO2-01-FULL-3; genus CAINDQ01. The sequence continues at coordinate 4,213 of CAINDQ010000081.1, read as the reverse complement.
TGAAATTCAGGGTTTCTTGTTCATGCGATACTCTTATTTGCAGAAGGTGCAACAAGCCTGTTGGGAAATATCCTCCTCATTCAACTATTTTTGAGGAGAAAAGAGGGCTTGTTTCTGTATCCTATCTTTCAGGGATGGCACATAATTTTGATTGTGTCCCGAGATGAGAGGATTGCCTCTTTGATTTTTCGGTATTATAATATAGTCGACAATTCCGCTGATGAGCCGTTCCGAACAAAAACCACCCCGATGTGCGAGGTGGTCTTTGTGTTTTGCCAAAGGACGGGGATGATTAAGAAATAACGCGGTTAATTCTGCAACAAAATTCTTCAAAAGAGTGTTGACGGTGAGTATGTGCTCACCTATAATATGGGCGAACAAATAACTATAGCGTTATGAAAAAAGAACTCATACAGTCCCTTACGTCCAATTTTGAATCCTACGTCCGCCAAACTGAGCAGGGTGTTGAATTTTGGTTTGCGAGAGACTTGCAGCAGCTTTTGGGTTATGAAAAGTGGGATAATTTTTTGCAGGTTATTGGGAAAGCAAAAATTGCCTGTGAATCCACTAAACACAAGGTTCCCGATCATTTTGCCGACGTCGGGAAAACGATAAATATGCCCAAGGGAGCGCAAAAGGAGATTTTGGACATGATTCTTACCCGTTACGCTTGCTATCTTATTGCTCAAAATGGAGATCCGCGAAAAGAGGAAATAGCTTTTGCCCAAAATTATTTTGCTGTTCAAACTAGAAAATTGGAAGTTATTGAGCAAAGAATTAAAGATTATGAAAGATTAATGGCAAGACAAAAACTGACGTTTTCAGAAAAAGAACTATCGGAGCTTATTTTTGAGAAAACTGGGAACGAAAGGAACTTTGCAATTATTCGTAGCAAAGGTGATTCTGCTTTGTTTGGTGGACTCAATACAAGTGTGATGAAGAAAAAGCTTGGAGTTCCAGATGGTAGACCGCTCGCTGATTTTCTTCCTACGATTACTATTAAGGCGAAAGATTTTGCAACGGAAATTACTGTTTTCAATCTGAAAGATAAGAATTTGCAAACCGAAAAGCAAATTTCAAACGAACATGTTAAGAATAATCAAGGGGTGAGGGGTGTTCTTCTTGATCGTGGGATTAAACCCGAGGAATTATCTCCAGAAGAAGATGTTAAAAAGTTGGAAAGAAAGCTAAAAAGTGAGGACAAAAAGAGCTTAAAGGATCTAGTGGTGAAATTAAAAGGAAAGTAAATTATAAAAAACATGAAAAAGAAGGAAAATGTTTGTCGACATGATTATAAAAATGCAATTCAAGTGGGCAAAGTTGATTATCGATGCCCGTTGTGCGGGAAGTTGCTTGATCCAGGAGAGTGGTTTTTTATGAACAGCTTTAACTTTATTGATGCCTAATGGTCATTTCAATTTCCTAAGCCCCCGAACTCGCCACGTATTCTTTAAAGAAAGGCCAAGCTACTTTGGAGATATATTTTCCTTTGAGGCGACTGGTGTTTATGGAAGGGAGGTGGGGGAGGTCGCTGTGAATTTCTGGTGATTGATAAGCTGCGGTAGCATCTTGGGGTAGGTCGCTGTTTTGATTTGTTGAAGCAATAGTTGCATTGAGTACATTATGTCTTGATCGGGCAGTTCTGCGGTAGAGAGTGTAGCTTTCGTATCTTTCCAGAAAATCTAGAATTGTTTGCATGTATTGTGCGAATTTGCCATTGGCATAGCTCAATAAGACTTTTGCTTTTATTTTTGTTTGGGTGGAAAGGGGTGTTGGTTCTTGCGCAGAAGTTTCTGTTGTTGCTGGTTCTGCTTGTTCAGGAAAAAAATCTTGAGGAAAGGCAAAATCTGCAGTTTGAGGAGCTACGGCAAAACACCGAAGGAAATCTCCGACACGTCCGTTTAACAGTCTGTTTACTTTTGGGAATATCGCCCTCAAAATTTCCAATTTTTCGCGGCATTCCTGAGTTGCCAATTCAAAATTTTCGAAAGCCCTTTTTACGGGATTTTCTCTTTCATCAATGATTGCTTCGGCAGGTCTCAGCATAGGCTTAATTTCGATTAGGTAGTAGGGCATAATAAAGGGGAATGTGTTTCAGGTCAAGCTTGGGATTCTGTGAGGAGATCCTATTTGCAAGTTAGCGTTCTTTGGGCTTATGATATTGTCATATGAAATACATCGATCTCACACATACATTTAAAGAAAAAATGCCTGTCTATCCGGGGGATCCGGAGTCTTCGTTAAAGCAGATCGCTTTTGTGGAAAAAGAGGGCTTTAACGAGTTTCAGGTGAAAACCAGTATGCACGTGGGGACGCATATGGATGCGCCTTTTCACATGCTTGCGGATGGGAAAAAGCTCTCGGATTTTACGCCTGAGCGGTTTTTTGGGAAGGGATGGTTGATCGATGCGCGAGGGAAAAATATTGATGTGAATTTGTTGGAAGGAAAGAAAATTTTGAAAGGGGATATTGTTCTGATCATGACGGGTTTTTCGGAGAAATTTGGGGATTCAGAATATTACAAATCTTATCCGGAGATGAGTAAAGATTTTGCTGCGAAAATAATTGAGCTTGGAGTTGGAATGGTGGGAATGGATACGCCGAGTCCGGACTATCCGCCGTTTCCTATTCATAAATTGCTCATGAGAAATGACGTTTTGATAATCGAAAATCTGACCAATTTGAAAAGCTTGATCGGACAAGGGGATTTCACCGTAACTGCTTTGCCAACAAAATTCGAAAGTGAGGCGGCGCCGGTGAGAGTGGTGGCGCAGGTTTAACCATGTGGGTTGAAAAACTCCAGCCATATGGCGAAAAGGGGCGAAATTAATCAATTTTAGGATTTAGGAAAGCACCAGGGCGCGCGCATTGGTTTGCGCGCGCCCCGGTGTAGTGAACCGATCCGAAAGTGTAGCTTGTCCGGTGAAACGTCTAGAGGGCCCTTTGGTCGGGGGCATCGTCGCTGTCTCGTCTTGTTCGATCGAGGTCGATTTGGCTCGCGGGGCGAGTATTCGACCTCCGATAGAGGATAGTGACCAGCGGAGCTGGTTTATCCTCTACGACGACCCCAACAATAGGGGTCGTCTAGATCTTCTGCAGCAGGGTCTCGATCGCGGCCTGGGCCTCCTCGAGGGTGCGGACGAACGTGACGTTCGGCGCGGCCTTCAGGAAGTCCTTCAGGTTGCGGCGCATCGAGGTGCCGGCCTTCGTGTACTCGCCCAGGTGGGCGAGCAGCCAGTCGTTGCTGCCGTCGTCTTCCTTCGCGGGCATCGTGAAGTGCGGCATGAAGGACGGCCGGCCCTTGGCGTCGAAGGCTTCGTCGGCGCCGGAGAACCAGACCACGAGCGGCTTGTCGAGCGCCGCGTCGCGCAGGATCTCCATGATCGTCACGCCGCCGAGGGTGTCGGTGGCGATCTCGTACAGGGTGACCTTGGCGTTGGCGCGGGCGCTCTGCTCGGCGGGGCCGTCCACGTCGTAGTCGTAGTCGCGGCCGTGGGTGTCCGGGTGGATCTGCGGGTCGAAGAACTTCAGGCCCATCGTCTCGAGCCAGTCGTTCAGTTCGTCGCGGCCGATGCTGCGGATCTTCGCGCCGTTGGCGTCGATGACGTTGCAGGTGCCGCCGCTGAAGACCACGGTCTGATCGGCATCGGTACCCAGGAGCAGGTTCATCCATCGCGTTGACATCGTTGGGGTCTCCTCATCGTTGTGTGCCCGTTCTCTCAGAGATTGGGCGTCATCTTTTGTGGATCCGACTTTTGCCACTGCGTTTCTGGTGTCGTCTTTAGCTGGACGAACAGCGGGTTTTTCAACCTCCTTTAATTTCACCGTTACGCTAGCAGCTAGAAATTAAAAAAATATTTTGAACTTCTAACTGCCAGCGTATTTCTACCTTTCAAAGATCATCATAGAAATGTCATAGTTAGTCATTTGACCTCAACTTTTAAATTAAAAGTTGAATACGACACTTCTCTTTGGAAATTTCCAAAGGATCAGATTTTACAACTATTTCGAAAGAAGTCAAGAGAGGAGCTTTTCGATGGAGCTATTTAGGTTTTCAATTGTGGAGGTTTCTATTCTTGCTGTGCGAGCGAGTATCAGGAATTGATAGAGATAAATTCTGTATAGATTTTTTTCTTCATTCTCTGGAGGAATTTCTTTTCCGAAGTCTTTTAAAATGTTGCCACGATTCTCGAAAGAGATGTGGTTTTCAATT
>CAINDQ010000080.1 GCA_903847465.1 uncultured Candidatus Peregrinibacteria bacterium | reverse complement strand
GTCTTTCTCCGAGCAGTTTGCGGAATTAATGAAGGAAGTCCCTCGTTTGGGAATTGATATTGTGAATTGCGAAAACAGTGAATATTGTAACTATTGTGGTGACGACAAAAATTGCTATTTAGATATTGCGGGTGAGGCGAATGAAGACTGCTATTTCAATTTGTTTGTGAAATATTCGAAGGACGTGGTGGACTCGACTTTTGCTTATACTTGTACGCTATGTTACGAATGTATAAATTGTTACGATTGTTATAATGTTCAGAATTCTATTTATTGTGATAATTGTAGCGATACGTTTTTCTCTTTTGATTTGAAAGGTTGCCGCAATTGTCTTTTTTGTCATGGACTTCGCGAGAAAGAATATTGTGTTTTCAATCAACAATATACTAAGGAAGATTATGCGGACTATGTTTCAAAACTTCAGCTGGGTTCTTTTGATAGTAGGCAGAAATTGGCAGAAGGATGGGCGAAATACAAGAAGGAGAATGCTATTTTTAAATATAGCTATTTGCTGAATTGCGAAAATTGCAGTGGAAATAATTTGAAAGATTGCAAAAATACTCAAGATAGTTTCAATGCGACAAATTGCGAGGATTGTCGATATTTGGCGGATGTTTTGGATGCCAAAGATTGTCAGGATTTAAATTATTCTTTGTACAAACCGGAACTTTCTTATGAATTGATCAGCACTTTGAGTATGGTGAAAAGTGCTTTTTCGATGGCGAGTCATTACAACAACGAAGTTTATTATTGCGATATGGTGAATAATTCTTCAAATTTGTTCGGATGTATTGCGCTGAATCACAAAAAATATTGTATTTTAAATAAACAATATACGAAGGAAGAGTATGAAGAATTGGTGCCGAGGATTATTGAGCATATGAAAAAAAGTGGAGAGTGGGGACAATTTTTCCCAGTCAGTATTTCTCCATTTGCATATAATGAAACGGTGGCAAATGAATACTATCCTTTGAGCCGCGAGGAAGTTTTGGCGAAAGGGTGGAGATGGCATGGGGAAGCGGAAAATGGAGGAGTTGAGACTGAATTTGTTTACGAAATTCCAGATAATATTCTAGAAGTTTCTGACGAAATTATTGGCAAAGCTTTGAAGTGTGAAGTGACTGGTCGACCTTACAAAATTATTCAACAAGAGCTCGAATTTTATCGAAAAATGAATTTGCCAATTCCACGAAGGTGTCCGGATCAAAGACACAATGATCGATCTGAGTTACGCGATCCGCGCAGACTTTGGGAAAGAAAATGTGGGAGTTGTGGAAAAATGATGAGCAGTGTTTATGCGCCTGAACGAAGCGAAAAAGTTTATTGTGAAGAATGTTACTTGAAGGCGGTTTACTAAAAATTTTCATGGAAAAAAATTGCCAACAATGCGGAAATAAGTTTGAAATTGTCGATGAAGACGTAAAGTTTTACGATAGTGTTTCGCCGACTTTTGATGGTAAAAAATTTACAATTCCACTGCCGAAATTATGTCCACCATGTAGGCAACAACGCAGACTTGCGATGCGTAATACTAGCACTCTGTATCACAGAAAATGTGACATGACCGGCAAAGAAATTGTCTCGATTTACTCCCCAGAATCTCCTTATATAGTTTACGATCAGGAAGTGTGGTGGGGAGATAAATGGGATCCTTTGGCCTATGGTCGTGATTTTGATTTTTCGAAAACTTTTGCGGAAAATATCACGGCGCTTTATCACGATGTGCCGCACATGTCCCTTTATACGATTAATTCTGAAAATAGTTATTACACTAATTTCGCTCTTGAGCAGAAGAATTGTTATTTAATTTTTGGGGGAGGAAAGAATGAGGATTGTTTGTATGGAAAATTTGTTTCTCGATGTACAGATTGTGTCGATTCTTTGGCGGTTTATGCGTGTCAGAATTGTTATATGGGAATTGGAAGTGATGATTGCTATGGTTGTAAATATTTTGTGCACTCAAGAAATTGCAGTGATTGTTTGATGATTGAAGAATGCAGTGGTTGTCGAAATTGCACAGCTTGTTTTGGGCTTAAAATGAAGCAAAATTGCATTTTGAACAAACAATATTCTAAAGAAGATTACGAAAGAATAATGTCGGAATATTTGCCTCTGACTTCAGAAAAAGTTACAAATTTGCAAAAACAATTTGATGAGTTGAAAAAAGATTTGCCACATATTCAATCACACATTTATGCGAGTGAAAATTGCAGTGGTGAAGCAGTTTACAATTCCAAAAATTGCAAATACGCTTTCGATACAAAAGATTGTGAAGACTGTAAATTTGTCCATTTTACGCCAAAATCTCACGATACATATGATTGTACTTTCTGTTCTCCGCATGGGACGAGGTTTTGTTATAACGTTTGTTCGACCGTGGATTTGGAATCTTCAATGACGTGTTTTTATGTGTGGTATGGGTCGAATCTTTATTACTCAATGGAATGTCATCATTGTCAGAATATTTTTGGCAGTGTGGGATTAAAAATGAATAAATATTGTATTTTGAATAAGCAATATTCCAAAGAAGAATACGAAAAGGTAGTGGCTAAAATCGTTGAGCATATGCAGAAAACAGGGGAGTGGGGCGAATATTTTTCTTATTCTTCTTCGCCTTTTTATTATAACGAAACAATTGCTCAAGAATATTTTCCATTGGACAAAAATGGTGTCGAGAGATTAGGAAGTCGTTGGCTTGATGAAAAACCAGAGATGGCAAAAGAGGGAGAATATTTCACGCCGCCGGAAGATATTCGCGAAGTCGACGAAAGTATTTGTGGTAAAATTTTGAAATGCAAAACTACTGGTCGTGTTTATAAAATTCTTCCAACGGAATTACAGTTTTATAAAAGAATGGGATTGCCAATACCTCAAAACTGCCCTGATCAAAGACATTACGATAGATTGAAATTTCATAATTATTACACTCTTTGGCCTAGGAAATGCGCAAAATGTGACAAGCAAATCGAGACGATTTACAAACCTCAAAGTCCCGAAATCGTATATTGCGAGGATTGTTATCTAAAAGAAGTGTACTAAAATTCGAATTTTACTATTGTCTTTTCTTTATATAAGGATAGAATTTCAAAAAGTTTCCATGACCTTTTCCATATGCCATATCTAAGCCGATTATTGGATAGCAAAATTACTGATAGCTCTGACAAAGTTATTGGGTGGCTTCGTGATGTAATGATTACGCCAAAAGCTGGAGATTATGTGCCTTTGAAATATTTGGTGGTACAACCAAAAAAACACAAAGAGCTTATTTATATTCCTTATGAATTTGTGGAAAATTTTAGTCATGAAGAAGTTTCTTTGAGAAAATTATTCAAAAATATTCCTCACGAAAGATCTGTAAGCAAAAATTGCGTACTGCTTCGAAAAGACGTTCTAGATCAGCAAATTGTGGATATGTTAGGCGCGCGGGTGGTACGTGTGAATGATTTGAGAATCGGAAATTTTGATGAAAAAATGAGCGTGTTGGGAGTGGATGTGAGCGTGAAAGGATTACTACGTAGACTTGGAATGGAATGGATAGATTTTATGGGAGTGCTGACTGTGCATTTGATTGATTGGAGACAGGCTCAGCCTGTTCACAGATCACTAAAACTTGATACCGTTGCAAAATCTTTATCCAAATTGCATCCTGCCGATTTGGCGAATATCATTGAGGATTTGAGCTTGAAACGCCAAGGAAAATTGGTGACATCTATGGATGCAAAAGAAGCGGCGCAGGTTTTGCGCGAGATTGATCCGCATTTGAGAAAGATATTGGTGAAGTATCTTGGACCGCAACAGGCTGCGGGAATTTTGACGCATATGTCGAATGACGAAGTGGTTGATTTGATGAAAATGTTACCGGAAGAGGAGGCTAAACTTTACCTAAATCATTTGCAAGATAGCATGGTGGAAAAAGTAGAAAAATTGATTCCATATGAAAACAATACAGCGGGAGGTTTGATGTCTACGGACTATGTTAGTGTCAGACCATCTTGGACTGTAAAAGAGGCAAGAGATGAAGTGAAAAGAATGTCTCCAAAAATAAATTCCGTTTTATATGTTTATGTTACTGATGATGATGGGAAATTTTGCGGAGTTGTTTCTTTGCGATGGTTATTGATCTCTGCTGCTCACGAGAAAATCAAAGATTTAATGAAGAACTGTCCGTTACATTCTACTTTACGAGTCCATCAACATATTAAAGAAATCATTCCTATAATGACGAAATATGATCTGTATACGGTGGCGGTTTTGGACAAAAGGAAGAGACTGATGGGGATTGTGACGATTGATGATGTGATGAGGCATCTTGTTCCTAATGCGTAATGTTTTATCTTTATGAAAGAAAAATGGAGGCAATTAAAATATAAACTGATATTTTTCTTTGGAGTCATTGGTCCAGGTATTATTTCGGCGAATGCAGATAATGATGCCGGTGGAATTGCGACACTTTCCGTTGTTGGCGCGCATTTTGGAACTCAAATGCTTTGGGTTCTTTTGATTATTACTTTCTCTTTGGCAATTACGCAGGAAATGGGAGTGAGAATTGGTTTGGTGACCAGACAAGGACTTGGTGGAATTATTCGTGAAACTTTTGGAATCAGATGGACTGTGTTTGCGATGTTTGCGATGTTGATTGCGAATGTGGGCACGATTACTGCTGAATTTGCTGGTATTGCAGCCTCTTTTTCTCTTATTGGGTTAACTAAATATATTGTTGTTCCTTTGGCGGCGGTGGTGATTTGGTTCATTTTGTATAAGGGATCTTTCAAAACTACGCAGAAAATATTTTTAATATTCTCGTTGTTTTATATCGTTTATATTATCAACGGATTTATTATTGGTCCTGATTTTGGGCAAGCTGTAAAGGATATGGTGACGCCAACTGTGCAATGGAATGTGCCATTCTTGATGATGGCGATTGCTTTAGTTGGTACGACTATTACGCCATGGGGGCAGTTTTTTATTCAGTCATATGTCGTGGATAAGGGATTGGAAATTAAACATTACAAAGTGGAAAAAGCGGAAGTTTATGTGGGCGCTTTTATTACGAATATCGTCAGTTTTTTCATTATCATTTCTACTGCGGCGACTTTGTATGCGCATGGAATTCGAATCAATGATGCGGCGGATGCGGCGCAGGCTTTGCGTCCACTTGCTGGAGAAATGGCGCAGTTCTTGTTTGCTTTTGGATTGTTTAGCGCGTCTATGCTGGGAGCGTTTATTCTGCCTACAGCAACGGCTTATGCTTTCTGCGAGGCGTTTGGATGGGAAGATGGATTCAATACTACTTGGAAAACCGGAAAAGCTTTTTACGGCATTATTTTGGCTTGTCTCATTATTCCAGCTTTGATTGTACTTATTCCTGGAATTTCCTTGGTAAAAATCATGATCTGGTCTCAGGACATCAATGGTATTTTGTTGCCATTCATCCTGATATTTGTGCTCAAAATTATAAACAATAAAGAGATCATGGGTGAATACGTGAACAGATGGTGGTCCAATATCATCTCTTGGATTACTGTCCTCGGTATTATCGGGGCTACTGTTGTTTTGGTTGGTGCGTCTTTCTTGGGATATAACTAGGCAACTCTTGCGTCAGCTTCGAACATTCCGCTGTTTGCATTAGCGTCTCCGTCGTTTGGTTCTAAAGCTCTCATTCGACCTGTTCCGGCTGTTCCTGTTTCGTTTCCGGTTGTAGTTGCGGCAGGTAAACAGGCTCCGTCCAAGATTGTGCCTACAAGCATTTGTTCTTGAGGGTCGGCAATTTTTGGAACAACTACATCTTTGATCACTTGGTTCACATTGCTGCCACTCTTCAAGTCCATAGCAATATATATCGCTGTTCTGGTTGAGAAGACGAAAGAAACTGCTTCGCTGCCTCCTGTCTGGAAAGCGATATAAGCTTCACGAACTTTGTTTGCAGCTTTTAGAACTAAGTGTAATTGCTTACAAGCTTCTTCTTTATCAGAGTCGATAATTCTGTCTCCGCCATTTGTTTTGTCATCATTGATAACGTAATCCCAAAGGAGAGTGAATTCATCCAAAGAAAGCTTCTCGAGACATGGTACATATGCCGCAAGAACGGCTGCTTCATCAGGAGTGTATAGTTGTTCTCCATTGCTTTCTCTTTTTTCCGGTGGATAAGTCCATGACATGGTTTTACTTCTATCGTTAAAGTCTTGAGCTAATTGTCTTGTTCCTAGGTAAGACTTTGGATTCATAGTTCCTATAATGACAACACTTGGGTCTGGAGTGATAACTTGTCCATCAGGAAGTTTTAATTGGCGTCTGTAATCTAGAAGACCATTGAGCATTTTTGCCACAGGTGTTGGCAAGGTGTTGATTTCATCAAGAATTACGATCATTCCTGGAGTTTGCAAAGCTTCGAGGAACTTGGCGTTCAATCTGTAGGTTCCTCTTGCTGGATCATATTCGTAAGTAAAGGTCATGTCTTCTTTTTCAGTTTGGCCATTACATGCAAATGTAAATGTTTCGTAGTTTAAGGCTTCAGCCAAAGTGTCTATACCCATATTTTTACCAACACCGGCTTCACCTTCAATAATCACCATGCCCATGTGATATTTGATCTGAGGTCTTAGGTTTTGCGCTAACTCAGCCACTTTTGCCCTATGGTGTTCAGTATCTCTGAAATTGTCACCTGCGTGAGGGACTTGTCTGCCTTTTATTCTATCAAAGAATCTTTTTGCGCTGGCCATGTAGGCATCTATGACTGCTTTTGTGTCTGGGTCATTGGGGTCCATTTTTACGGTTCCGATTTTTGGATTGAAAATTTTGCCATGAGTATCTTCGAAGACTAGTTCCCCGTATTCGCCAGTGCCTTCACCTTCTGGATTTAGAGGGATGAATTTTGCTTGCCATACGGCTGGAGTTTCTTTGAATACTGGCAATTGAAATCCTCCGGCAAAAGTGACTTCTCCTGCTACGGTTTTGGTATCTACTACTTTTCTACGTTCGATTTCGCCTGTTTTTTTGTTGATCAAAGCTTCCAATTTATCTTCTTGTTCTTTACGAAGAGTATCTGGTAGCCCAAGAATAATTTCTCTGAATCTAGGCACTAATTGATTGCGACCAATCCATCTTTTGAATCCTTTAACGTCATTGAAAGTTGTTTCATCGATTTCTTCTTCAAGATCGAGGAGAACTCTTCCGGCATCATCAATCAGGAGAGCTAGAGCATTGCGTTCTTTTGCGGCGGCATCTGCGGCGG
>CAINDQ010000079.1 GCA_903847465.1 uncultured Candidatus Peregrinibacteria bacterium | reverse complement strand
TCGTTAATAAAAGTCTTTCCCTCTGTACTAATTGATTTTAATTCGTCGAGTTCTTGATTGTATCCCAATTTGATCATTCCACCTTCGCGAACGATCAATGGCGGTACATCAACTATTGCCTTACTGATGAGCAAAGTTAACTCCGTCAAAGGTTCTAAATTTTGGTCGATTTCTTGTAGCCCAGAGATATCTTTTATCAAAGTTTTTACCTCCGGAATAATCTCCAAAGATTTTTGCAGAGCTTTTAAATCACGAGCATTTCCAGTGCCAAGACTTAATTTACTCAACAATCTTTCAATGTCATAAATCATCGAAACTTTTTCTCGAACATTTCTTAGCAGGCTAGAATCCTTTACGAAAACTTCCACTTTATTCAAACGATTCTCAATAATCTCTTTTGTGAGTAATGGATGAAGAAGCCAATTTCTTAGCATTCTTCCACCCATGGAAGAAACTGTTTGATCCAGTACCCAAGCCAAACTTCCTTCTTTTTTGTTGTCACGATTCGTGTAAAAAAGTTCCAAATTCCTAACGCAACTTTCGTCCAAAGGCATGAATTCTGAAATCTCGTAATAATTTATTTTTTGAATATGTTTGAGTTCAGTTTTTTGTGTTTCGCGTAAATATTCAAAAAGCATTCCGGCAGTCGTAATTGCAACATTTTTATTTTCCAATCCAAAAATTCCCAAAGATTTTATCTCAAAATTTTTCTTGAGTTCGCTTTCGGCATCGAAGGAGTAATTATAAGGGAAGGTATACATTCCGCTTATATCAGCCAAAAAGTCCCTCAATTCAATTCTTAAATTCTCTTCACAAATACACTCGGACGGATGAATCCGAACAAGTTCCGATTTTAGATTCTTGAGTCCAGTAATTTCCGTCACTCTAAATTCTCCAGTCGTCACATCGCAGTATGCGAACCCAAAACGACCATCATTTTTCGTAACACAAACGATATAATTATTTGCTTTCCCATCCAAAATATTTTCATCGAGCGTTGTCCCTGGAGTAATCACGCGAATCACTTCTCTCTGCACGATAGTCTTCCCATTTGGCTGAGTCATCTGATCGCAAATAGCCACCTTCTTTCCCGCACGAGTCAGCTTTGAAATATAATTATCTACAGCGTGATAGGGGACTCCGCACATTGGAGCCTTTTGGCTATCGCCTTTACTACGGCCGGTTAGAGTGATTTGCAGAATTTTCGAAGCCTCTATCGCATCCTCGAAAAACATTTCATAAAAGTCCCCAAGTCGAAACATCAAAATGCAGTCTTGATGACTCTCCTTGATCTTCTTGTACTGAAGCATCATGGGGGTTAAGTTCTCCATAAGAAACGCCGATTTATTGCCCTTCGAAATAGGCTCACATTCTAGCCGATTTCCTTGAAACTGCAAACAGAATTTGCCCCTTCTGTCTACTCGTTTAATAGAGGGAAAATATCGATGGCCGGTTCATCGTAGGGATGAACTTTCATTACCGCCGCCAAAACTTTCTTCAAAGATTTTTTTAAACATATTGTTTCGATCCTTTCTTCCGCCACTTTTTCAATCTTTCCAAGCTTGCCAATGAACGGTTTTGCGCCTTTAAGAGGCCTAAATCGTCCAGTCCCTTTCGTCGTAAAACTGCAATAATCATATTTATTAAACCGTCCAGCGCCACTTTCCGCCAACGCTTCCCGAACCTTCTCCGCATGAGAGCTCGGCACATACACTGCTATTTTTACGAATTTGAATTCCATACGTTTGCATTATAACATATCAACCCAAAACGTTTCGAGCTTCGGGTCTCGTGGGCCCCGAAGAGAGAAACTCCTTATCCTTTGAAAAGTGAGGAAAAACTTTCCTAAAGTTTTTCCTAATAACCTGGAGCCACTGCCGGGAGTCGAACCCGGGACAACTACTTTACGAAAGTAGTGCTCTACCAGCTGAGCTACAGTGGCAAATTTACGCCACGAATACTAGCACACCCAAAATGAAAAATTCCACAAAAAACTAAGCGAACCAAAATGAAACGACCAAAATATTTTAATCCAAAAGAGGATCTCTCATTGCTCTTAGAGCCATAGCGGCATCTCGTCTATTCCAAGGACCTTCCGGAATCTTTCCGTAATGCCCCCCCTCGCCGATATATCGTGTGTCGAAATCACCATCGTCCATCATTAAATGGTCCAAAGCCCTGCGGGTGCCTCTAGCAACTTCGAAAGCTTCTGAAACAGAGTCACGACTTTTAGGATCAACTCCAAGTAATTTCGCATATCTAAACAAACCTTTATCTCTTCGCATTTCTTCAAAATAGGCATCAACATTAGCTGGATCTTCAAAAAAGCGAATATCTTGAACTGTCTCATTTGGAGTATCTAGTCCGATACCCATATTCATCGGACGACCACTGGCATCGAGTAATATAGCGTTTACTCTATTAGCGGCACTGTGAACAGTTCCAGAGGTAAGAGGATCAACAGGGACAAATATTTCGCCAGTATTTGCACCAGCTCTAAGCGAATTTTTTGCAGCTTCATCATCAGATTCTAATACTCCTCTGGCGGACAGGGAGGCCTTTGTTGCATCGATTTTAGCCCAAGACCCTGTCAGATCAGCTCTTTCTCCTAAGAGAGCGGTAAAACGGTCGGTATGAACAGCTCCTTCGCTGTCTCTTAGTAAACGATCATATATTGCTTGCCACTTTGCCTGCTGGTCTTTGTAGGAAATATGTCCAGCAGCTACACCAATTCCACCATATCCGCTATCTTTTGCTTTACCATCGACAATTTTCAGGCTGGCAAGAGCATTGCGTGTTACATAAATTCTACCATCTGCGGCAGTTCGTAAACCTCTAATGCCCTTCTGATAAATCATCGGATCAGTTACTCGCATTACAGAGGTTGAGCCATAAGCATGAACAGGGAATGTTGTTACACCTTCAATTGGTACGACTTGATCAACAACATCATGAGGCCCTTCTGCTTCACTAATGCGATCTTGCAGTTGATCACTATTAATATTTTCAGGATCAATATTCAATGGCTGTTCTAATGGATTCATAGTTTTTAAAATTAAATTAAGGAGAATACTGTAATGCAAACAACCAAAAACGTCAAGGTCTCAAAATCCTCCATCAAAAAAGCACTCTTTAACAGGGGAAAAGAGTGCTTCCTTGAATTTATGAAAAAGTCCCTCAATCCGATACATTTAAAACATCGCGACCTGATCTCCTAGCCTATAAATTCCTCCTCCAACCTTTCTCTTCCACGACTTCAGTCTCTGCCAAACAGATCTCTTTTTTGAATTGAAGCCTTCTCTCCAGCCTTTTGCGGCATGAGAGTGAGCTTGATTCATCCTCAATTTTGATTTTTTTGTTTGAGTTGTGTCGATTGTAATTGTGAGAAACATGATATATGTGATTAAAATTTTAAGATCAACAAACAGCGCAGGCGATAAATTGTTTTTTCGCCCCTAGATACCTAAACTTTAAATTTCCTCTTAGTACTGCCTTATAAGCGCAGTCACCACTCCTTGCACCACAAGCTCATTTTCGGGATAAATATTATTATAATCTTTGTTTTCAGCTTTTAGATAAACTTTGCCTTCTTTTTTTATAAATCTTTTCACCGTATTGGCATTATCAACCAACGCAATCACAATATCTCCATCTCTAGGCTCTTTTTTGTTGTTTACTACAACCAAGTCTCCTTCAAAAATTCCGGCATCAATCATGCTATTTCCTGTCACGGTAAGCAGGAAAAAATCCTTACTATTCTTTGCCAATTCCTCTCCCACTGTCATATATCCATTCACATATTCGTCAGTGATCACAGGCCCTCCTGCAGGCACAAATCCAAGCACGGGAAGCTTCACACTTTCAGCAACCATATCCAACTTCTCCTTGATGCTACTCAATAACTGAATACCTCTAGGCGTGTCATCTTTCTTTATAAATCCCTTTTCTTCCAAAGCCTTCAGATGTTTCAAAATACTATTATCAGAACTAACTCCAAAATTTTCTCTCATCTCTCGAAGTGTAGGCGATTTGCCATAAGCCATTTGGTACTCTTCTATAAATTTCAACACTGCCTCCTGTTTTTCTGTGATTGCTTCTGACATGTGTAAATTTGTTAAAAGGTAAGCGTACGCTCACCAATATAGGTGAGTAACCGCTCACCGTCAAGATCATTTCTCTTGCCAGAATAAAAACTTATTTTTCTACATCGAAGATATTGATCGTTTTGAAGCCAAAAATAACCGCAATAGGCTTCATATATACTTTCTCTCTTTGCCTATTGTAATCCCTAACCATCTCATTATATCTATTATTTTTGTCGATCATGTTTTGTTCCAAGTCATCAATTTCTTTGCGCAGTTCTAGATAATTTGTGTCCGCAACTAAATTAGTATATTTCTTTCCCAAATTGATCAAATCGTTAATATCTTTTGATAGATAATTTTCCACCACCATCCTGTCTGCGCCATTTCCATATTCCTTTACCGTCGCTTGACGATCCTTGATTGTGCGCTCTATCAAGGCCTCTTCGGCATTTGTAAAAACTCTAACAGTTTCGATAAAACTTGGAATAAGGTCATATCTTTTTCGCAAAGCCTGATCAATCATTTCCCATTGAGCCTTGATTTCTCGGCTTAGATAACGCAAATATCTCATCGCCACAATGAACCAAAGTAGCACAATGACTATGAACGCACTCGCTATAACTAAAAGATTTTCTATAAACATTTTTGCTTTTTAATTATTTAGAAAATAGCACATCGTAGGCTTTTTTGGCAGAGATTTTCCAAGAATATTTTTTGGAAAGCTCTTTTGCTTTTTTAGAGAACTTGGATCTGTAAGCGGAATTTAACATCTTTCCCATCTCTTTTTGGCAAGAATATTTTTTAGAAATATTTACGAATGAGGCATTGGTTTTGGCAATCTCTTTGTGAATTTTTGTGTTTGAGAGAATCAATGGTGCACCGCAATTCGCAGCTTCCACGACCGGAATATTAAATCCCTCCTCTCTTGATAAATGTACAAACGCCATGCAATTTTCATACAAACTTTTCAATTCCTCCTCTTTCAAAAATCCTGTTTTTATAATTTTTCCAAACTCACTTTTTGTTTTGTCGAAACTCTCGTAAAGCTTGTTTCCAAGCGCTTTTCCGCCAGCAAGTACAAGCGGAATTCCACTGTTTGATTTTGCGAATTCAGAATATTCTTCCACTAATTTCTCCACATTTTTTCTCTCATCAAATCCTCCGCAATAAAATATAAATTCATTTTTTTTG
>CAINDQ010000078.1 GCA_903847465.1 uncultured Candidatus Peregrinibacteria bacterium | reverse complement strand
GACAACCAAGACATCTCTAAACTTTTACGAAGCCGACCAGAAATTAGTTCAAATCGATAATAAAATTAAACTTTTATATCATCTCCGCCCTATAAACCTCGCCAGCGAAAAAGAAAAATTCTTTAAAAATTTCAAAAACAACCCTCAATTCGAATATCCAAAACTAAGTTTTGACCCAATAGAATTAGTGGAAGAGTTAAACAAAGTAGCGACAGATGAGTCTCTTCTGGGCCAAATTTTCTCAGCAAAAAAAGAAGAGATTTCCAAGAAAATTGCCCTCTTAGAATCAATCGACGAAGAAGCTTTTACGGATATTTCCGTTCAGCTTTTTGGCAAACCAACAGAGGAAGACGTCAAAATTTGTAATAAAAATCTCCTTGAAATAGACAAATCCGTTCTTCATCAGGAACAAGGAGCCACAATCTATTCGGTAGAAGAAGCAAAAGAAATGCTCGAAAAAGCATTTGCTGATTACAAATTAAAGAACTGGAAAGTTAAAATAAAAGAAAGCATGGTCACAGACTGCGTCGCCGGAAAAAATAATCGTTTATTCCTAAGAGAAACGGCAAAATTTTCCAAAGAGGGAATCGAAAACCTAATTATCCACGAAATAGAAACCCACATTCTCACGGCCGAAAATGGAAAATCCCAACCTTACGAGATATTCAACAAAGGATTGGCAAATTATCTACAAACGCAGGAAGGATTGGCCATCTACAATACCGAGAAACAAAATAGCAGACCGTTCAAAAATAATTATCGCGTAATGGCAAATGTTATCGCAATCGACACAGCTTTGAGAAGTTCTTTCGTAGAAACATTTGATGCAATTTTAGAATATGGACTTTCCATGGAACAAGCCTTTAGAGCAGCTATAAAGGCAAAACGCGGCTTCTCCGACACTAGTAAACCAGGCGCTTTTACCAAAGATTATATCTATTTCAATGGCTACAATTTAATAAAACAATTTGTGGAAAACGGAGGAAACATTAGCGATCTATATATTGGGAAAATAACCATTGAAGACATCAAAAAAATCGATCGAATTCCAGGGATCAAAAAGAATCTTCTTCTCCCAAAATGGCTTAAGTACTAAAAAATCATCATCGCGTCACCAAAACTATAAAATCGATAATTCTCTTTCTTGGCGAGTTCATATAGATCAAGAAGTTTTTTCGCAGGATCTTTTATTCCTTTATTTTCCAAAAAAGAAGAAACAAGCATCAATAACGTACTTTTAGGTAGATGAAAATTTGTAATCAGAGCATCGGTCGCTTTCCATTTATATTTTCCAGGATAAATAAAAATTTTCGTCTCAGATTCCTGTGGGACAAAGCCTTTTTTTAAATCAAAACAGCTTTCCAAAACCCTCACAGAAGTCGTCCCAATAGCAATAATACGCTGACCATTTTTCTTGGAAATATTCAAATCTTTTGCCACATTCTCAGGCAAAACAAAAGATTCGCTATGCATTTCATGATCTTCCACATTATCTGATTTTACCGGCATAAAAGTACCTCTATTCACATGCAAAATTACTTCTTCAAAAGTAACTCCGTCCTCCTTCTTTAGTTTGCTCATCAACTCCGGAGTGAAATGCAATCCTGCAGTAGGGGCGGCCACACTGCCATTTTCTCGCGCATAAACAGTTTGATATTGAGCAGGAGTTGCTATTGTTTCATTAACATAAGGTGGAAAGGGGATTCGTCCAATTTCTTCCAATACCTTTTCAAAACCTTTGCCAGTTTTCTCCAACAAAAATTCAACAATCCTCGTTCCATCTTCAAGTATTTCTTTAACCACACATTTCACATTTTTATCTAAAACAAATTCCTTTCCAATTTTAAAAACTTTACCAGGCTTAACCATCGCTTGATATTTGTTTTCGCCAAATTTCTTCAATAGAAAAATTTCTCGACTACTAGTGTTTTCGTTAAAAAGGATCCTCGCCGGAATAACTTTTGAAGCATTCACAACCAATGTATCGCCCTTTCTCAAGAATTCACCAATCTCAAAAAATCTCTTATGATAAATTTTATTTTTTGCTGTATCAAAAACCAGCAACTTTGAATTATCTCTTGGAATCACCGGATTCTGAGCGATAAATTTCTTCGGCAAATTATAATCGAAGTCAGTAGTCTTTAGCATATAATAATTACCAATTTGTGCTTCTATTCTCGCCTGGTTCACCTGGCTTGAAATCTTTATCTCTTCTAATCACGATAAGAGTCATATCATCTTTTTGCTCAATCCCACTCATGAAAGCGGAAACATCTTTAGCAATATGATAATTCACACCTTCAGCGGAATACTGAGTAGCATATTCAACAACGTCTTCCTTTAAGCGATTTAAGCCATAAAGCTCTCCATTTGCGCCCATAGCCTCGGTGATTCCATCACTATATAAAACTATAAAATCATGATCACCAATATGAAGCTCTTGTTCCTTAATTATCTTTGAATTATCAGGAATCATTCCCAAAGCTATACCTCCAGACAAAACAGCTTCACATTCGCCAGTTTCAGCATGGTAAATGATAATATGTTCATGTCCCGCTCCACAATAAGTCATTCTCTGTTCTTTGTGATCCCAGCACAACATTACCAAAGTCATAAAAACAGATCTCTTTAACCATTTCTTAAGATATTTATTTACATTCACCAAAACTTCATAAGCATTATCATTGGCATCACAAAACACAGTAATGAGAGCATTCACAATAGTCATCACTATACCCGCAACGGTTCCATGTCCAGTAGCATCACCGATATATATATATGTTTTATCTTTAACAGTAATAAAATTAAAAATATCACCTCCGATTTCCGTAGCAGGTTTGCTTTTGGCAACTATCTGAAGACCCTGAATGCTTGGCGTAAGCGAAGGCAAAATATCTCTTTGTAACTGAGCAGCCAAATTAAGCTCACTGAGCATTCTTTGACGATCTTTGATATCAAAACTAACCTGACCAAAGCCTTCAGTCACCTTGTTAAAGAAATAGGCCAGTATGCCAACTTCATCAATTCTGGTCGTATAAATCTTCTTGAAAAGTCCACCAGTTAGAGCAGTTTGCATTTCTCCCAAAACTATCTTCAATGGCTTCACTACGTCAATATAACAAGCGATCAAAACATAAAGCAGAAACAATCCCATTCCCGCAGGCATAAGAATTTTTACAGGAACAAGCGCTTCTTGATAGTAGTACAAATAAGTCATCGCCAAAATAATCACCATGCCTCCCAAAAGCAAATGAACAAATAATCTTCTAACTAAGCTTTTTCTGATAAATTTCATAAAATTCTAAGCTTTTAAAAAATCATCCAAGCTAGGGAATAGAGTAATAATTTCACTCAGTCCAATAGTGCCAAAAACATCTTTCACGTGATCATTTGCTCCTGCGATTATCAACTGTCTGTCCTCTTTGACAAGATGAGCGTGTACCTCCATCAAGTAACCAATTCCTTCACTGTTAATAAATTTCAATTTGGTAAAATCAAATACCAACTTAGATCCGGTAAAACTTTTTACAGATCCATTTAATTGCTCTCGGACATCGGCATAACCAGCCTTATCAAAATCACCCTCAAATTTTACAACTTGATAGCGTTTTTCTTCGTCGAGAGGTTCAATCGTGATAATTAGAGTTCTATTCATGTGTAATTTTGTTATTAAATTTATATTAAATTATCAATTAGCTCCACTTCATCATACTCTTCCACCAAACAATATAACCATTTCAAAGTGATCAGATGCTCTTTTTGTAAATCGGACCAATGTTTTACTTTATGTTTTTTTATTAACTTCGTAACTTCTCTGTCCACCACATACCTTACAATCTTATCAATATTTTTATATATTCGCACGTCAACATTTTTAATCATATCTTTTACGTGTTTAGCTACCTCTCTATTTTCGTTAAAAAGAAGATCAACAAGGGCTGGAATTGCCTCATGGTATCCCATTTTGGCCAAAGCTAGAGCGCTATACATTTTTAACTGTATATTTTTGGAATGTAAATATTGCAAACAGATCTTTTTGAATTTTTTGAGATTAAGTTCTCCAACAGCATAAAGACCATAAGCTATTTCCGCTTTCGTTTTTGAGAAAATAAAAGAAGAAATTATATAAGTTGATTCCACTTTGTTATCAGGGAATCTACCCAAGGCAATAGCCGCATTAATCTTTTCTTTTGGATTTGATTTCAAGTAAGGACGAATAAATTCGATCACATCTTCATCACCATAATTACCAAGAGCATAAATAGCATCAGCCTTCAGATTGCCGTGAGATTTATGCAGTATGTTCAATAAAAATTCCAAAGTAGAAACATTACTTAGTTTAGATAACAAAGTGATGATTCTCGACCTTATATCTTCGTGAATTTCAACTTCATACATTTTTTTCAAAGCCCCAACCAATTCATATTTCACGACAGCATATTTCTTTGAAGGCTGAGAAAGTACGTGATATTTAAGCAAGGCATCAACCGAAGCTTCGCGGACAGCCGCTTTATCAGAAGTAAAACACTTAATAATATCTTTAATCGCTAATTCTTCCTGTGTTTCAGCCAAAGCCCTTAAAACTCTCACCCTAAGGGCAACAGACTCATCCTTCTTATGTAAAAACTTAATCAAAACAGGCAAAGAATCAACATGCCCTCTTTGAGAAAGAATATCTATCGCATTCATTCTAACCTTCTTTTCATCCGAAGAAGTAAAATCATTCAAGGCAGCTTTTGTATAATTACTCCTTTGACGAATTGTGATATACAAAAACACTCCAGCAACAACAATCATCAATGCATTTACTGCAAAAATCATCCCTTTTGGAGGTAAAATCAGACTCAAGACAATCAAAATCAAAGTACCTGCCAATGCCCCCACAGGCCTGACCACTCCTTCAATAAATTCACGTCCATGAATTAAAACCTTTTCTTTCAAAGCATAATACGTACTGGCATAAGCATTATTGAAAATGGCAGTCGTCAAAGTAAAATTATTCTTTGCTAACACCGCCAAATAATAATTAAACGAGAAAATTAATCCCAACAAACTAATGATGGTCAAAATTGGATGCACTATCATACTTCCGATCACACCAAGAGCAGAAATCAGTCTACTTCCTACAAACAACTGTATTACCAAAGTCGACACACTGAAAATCATAAACAAAACTCCCAATCCGTGCACAAAGGCATGCTCAAACCCACTTCCTCCTTCCAAAACCACATTCGAGACACTATTGTAAACAGCCTTCGTATATTGAAACTCCAGCATGTTAAATAACAACCATTGGAAGAAAACCAACAGAAACAATCCCTTCAAAAGAGAAAGATTTTTGGCACTCTTTAGCTCTTCTTTTATTAATGCGATAATCCCATGTCCCTCATTCTTACTCTCTTTTTCATGATTTTCTTCCTCAAGACTCTCTATCACAGTCGCTTTTTTATTCATGCTTTCGAAAACAAGAATAAAAGGAATAATCAAAAATAAACAAATAGCCCAAACGTAAATAAATTTATAAGTATCAATCGAACTAGAAAAAGTAACGATAATTACCGCCGCAATCATTCCACCAAGAGTTTCTGCGGCCTCAATCAGAGGAAAAGTTCTTTCACTTTCAAGTGGAGTAAAAAGTCCCTCAATATAACCATCAAAAAATATTTTCAACTGAACAGCCAAAATAGCCTCAGCCACCAACAACAAAATAAAGAACAAAGTCTGATTCACACTCGCAACTTGAGTCGCAAAAAGCAAAATAATTCCAGCTAGAAAAACCGTCGCAATCATCAACCAAGTTCTACTGACCTTATCGATAAAAGCTGAATAAAAGAAACTCCCAATAATTGTAAACAAAGCATTTACCGCAAACAGATAGGGGAGCGAAGCTATTCCAAATCTAGAGGTGAACATAGCTACCAAAACCGTCCATCCAATTACAAACCCAGCCCTATGAAAAAATCTTATAGCCCAAGAAATAATAATCTTTGGCCATTCACTTTCATTAAGATTAAAGACTTTATTTAAAATTGAGATTTGCCTGATATTAGAAAGCATTCCCTTTTTTGTTTTTATTTAGTATACATTATTGTACAACATTTGGCCGAATTTATCAAGGATTAAGAGCCTCCCAATGATTTTTTTGATGTAAAATCACCACATGATAAAAACATGGTTAAAACCCATCGGTGTAGGGAAAGCCACAGCCTTAATATCTATCGCCTCGTTTCTAAGCTACGCAATAGGCCTTCTCCGCGACAGAATTATTGCCGTACATTTCGGCACAACAAGCGCTACGGACGCCTACAACGCCTCATTTCTTATTCCAGATTTCTTATTCAACCTTTTTATTGCTGGAGCTTTGGCAGCCGCATTTTTGCCGGTTTTTAGTGAATATTTAGTAAAAGACAAAGAAGAAGCTCACAAAATAGCCGACACTATTTTGACCGGAGGAACATTACTGATTGGATTTTTGGCTTTGGTGGCCTTTATTTTCATGGACAAGCTCACGCCATTTCTTTTCAGCGACATTGATCCATCCATGAGACAAGATATTACAAATATGACCAGACTCATGCTTTCCTCGGCCATTTTATTCTCCATAAGTAATACTCTTGGGAATATCCTGATGGCCTACAAGCAATTCATGTCTTACGCTTTATCTCCGATTCTTTACAATCTAGGTATCATTTTGGGAGTCGTGTTTTTGAATGAAAGATTTGGAATTTATTCTGCCGCAATTGGCGTAGTTATTGGAGGAATATTGCACTGCGGTATCAGGTTTCTCGACCTTTCAACCAGCGAATATAAATTTCATTTTAGAGCAGATTACAAAAGCCCAGGATTCAAGAAAATTATCAAATTAATGATTCCCCAATCTATAAGTTTAGTTGCTCAACAAATAAGTCTTTATGTTTTCGCGATAGTTGGAATGAATATTCTGGCCGGTGGACTTGCCGCATTTAATTTCGCCAGAAACATCAAAAGTTTCCCAATAAGTCTATTCGGAATTGCTTTTGCCACAGCGGTTTTCCCATATTTAACAAATGCCATCAGTACCAATAATCACAAAGAATACGTTCATCACATTCAAAAAACAATTCAGCGTATTTTGTTTTTCACGATTCCATCAATGATTGGAATGATGTTACTTGCGACTCCAATCGTAGCCCTGATTTTAAGTGGAGGAATTTTTAAAGAAAAATCGATTGAACTAACTTCTTTGCTGTTATTTTTCTTTGCACTATCGATACCATTCGAGAGCATTATCCATATCTTATCACGCTCATTTTACGCCTTACAGAACACTGTTACACCAATGATCATAAACATCTGCACAACTATTCTCATCGCCGTATTTACGTGGATAGTAGCTCCAATTTGGGGAATCCAATGGTTCGCAATCATCTGGTCAATAGGCTTCGTTTTACAAGTAATAGTCCTTCTCATTTTCTTGAGGAAAGAATTGGCAGGATTTGGCTTTAAAGAATTTTTCATCAGCTTTGCAAAAACCATTCTCGCAACCGGACTGATGGCTGCAGCCATAATTCTTTCCCAATCACTTGAAGGGATAATAGCGGTAAAACTATCATACGTTGTTAGAATTTTCTTTGGTGCAGGAGTGTTCTTCTTGGCAGCTCATTTAATAAAATCTCCCGAACTCTCCAGCATAAAATATATTATCGCTAGACTATTCAAGAAACCAGCAAAGATCAATATCGATTAAAAACAGCCATATACTTCAAGTCTTTTCCTGTTTTTCCAGCCTCAACTTCTATTTCCAAAGCCTCTCTTGCTTCTGAAAGTTTTTTTATTCCAGATCCACCAATAACTGGAAGGGCATTTTCCCCTCCAATAATTTTTGGAGCAATGTAGAACAAAACTTTATCCAAAAGATTTTTGTCATTCAAAGCTGCATCATAAAACATTCCATGCGTTTGACTTCCTCCTTCTACGATAATCGATTGCACATCTCTTTCAGCCAAAAATTTTAACAATTTTCCAACAGACATCTTCTTTCCAAAAGATTTGAAGTCTATTCCAGCTTTTATAAATTTATTTTTGTTTTTTTC
>CAINDQ010000077.1 GCA_903847465.1 uncultured Candidatus Peregrinibacteria bacterium | reverse complement strand
GTGATGATGGCGGTGGCGGATTGGTGGTAGCAGAAGCTAAAAAATCAAATAATTTTGTCCCCTAGAGTTTCCAGATAGCATTTCTCGCAGTAAACAGCATAGGGGCTGGTGGTTGGATAGGTGCTTTGGAGAGGAATTTTGCAATTGTCGCAGGTTCTTTTGTAGAGTTTGCGAGGATTTCGAAGACTGGCGCGGCGATTGCGACGGCATTCGGAGCAATTCAAAGGTTGTGGGAGTTTTTTGCGATCGTAAAAGGCCTGTTCTTGGATCGTAATCAAGAAATTTTTCTGACATTGCTTACAAATTTTAGTTTCACTTTTTTCCATATTTTGATAATTACCCCATGTGTTTCCAATAACAATCCAGACAATGAACGATGAATTTACTATCCGGTTCGTAAGTGGAAATTAAAGACTTTTTACAACTGTCACAAATGCGTTTGTACATCTTGCGTTCGTTCCTCAAATGAATTCTTTGATCGGCGCGGCAGAAAGGACAATAGATCGGAAAAGTAATTTCATGCTTCTTGTAAAATTCAATTTCGTTTTTGGTTAGCTCGAAATTTTCGCTACAGATAGCGCAAGAACGGACCTGCTCATTTTCTGACAAAGTTTTTTCATTCTTTTCAAGATCCTTAAACAACAAATCGTGAATTGTAAAAATCCCCTCTTTTTTTAATTCTGCTTTTATTTCCGCAATCATTTTCCAATAAAATTCTTCCTCAACTTTCTGATTCAAAATATAAAATCCATCACGTTTGTGCTGAAGATAATGGCAACCAAACAAATGCTCAGATTCAAAACAATTCGTGCAATACTCTGAGTCCTTCAGATTTCCACACCAATAAATAAATTTACAATTGAATAGGTAGTGAGAATAAGCGGCGTCATAACACAGGTCCATGCCCGTCGGAATCGGCCCGCAATCGTAACTGTCTTTCGTGCCCATATCGAGATTGGCCTGATTGATGTAGCCAGAGTCCTCGGTGTGCCTTGTATCAAAGCACATATGGCAGTTTTTGCTGTGATAAATGTAGTCGCCGGTGCAATTTGTAGTGTCGAATTGATGAACGAACATGCGTGGCGTTTTGCGTTTTAATTCTTCCAATTGTTCAGAAATTTTTTCGAGAATTTTTGTGTCAGTGATGTCGAGTTTCTGCAAAGCTTCTTCGTAATTTTCTTTCGTATATTGTTCATTGAAAATACAAAATTGCTTATCTCTTAGCCCTACACAGCCCACACAATCAGTACAACGTCTGAGATCATAAGCGAACTGAACATTCCTGCAATTGTGACAATCCTGACAGAAATTGCAGTCATAACAACCGTCGCAATCCACGCATTCATAAACCAATTCACAATTCTCACAAAAAGCGCAATCAGTGGAGTCAGTCATCGCGCGGGAGTCTTCGCAATAGTAGGCATTGCGACAATTTCCGGAATTGAAACACATGTAACAATCCTTGGAAACCGTGGTGATATCGCCGTAATCGCAGTTCTCACTGGCACGAGTCCAAGAGCCACATTGTGGAGATTTCAGGAATAGATCCCGAAAATCTTTGATGAATGTTTGTGGGGAAATGTTTGGAGAGGAAATGTTTGGCATTTATAATAGTTTAGCCTTTCGCGGGCCAGTATAACTATTTTTGAAGCCAAATACTACTGCTTGTCTGGACCTTTAGGGGCTGGGCTTGAGGCTTGATCCGTGGCGTCGACTAATTCTGCGCCAATGGTTGTGGCGGTGGCATCAACTTCAGCGGCGGCGGCCTCTGTGCCTTCGACAACTTGCTCTTGTCGACCTCGTGGATCTGGATTGATATATTCACAATTGTAGACAACTTGTGCTCCATCCATTGCTTCCAACTCGATATCTTTAGTGTTTGGGGTGAGAGTGAGTCTGTCCCCTTTACCGGCATTAAAAGAATGTGGACTATCGGCATATTTAGCTCTTAGTTTTCCACTTATAATAGTGATTCTTTCTTCTCTCTCCGTATTTGTAGTCTGAATTTTTCCAGGGTTCAATACGCCTACTGTCGCATCATTTCCTTCAGGGGTCTTGTAACCTAAACTTTTTAAATCTGGTCCGTAATCATTAACTTCAACTGCAGGATATTTTGCTGGAGTTTCTGTTGTTCCCATAAATTAGTTTGGTTATTTTTATAACAGTATATGATTGTACGTCTAAAGACCTGTTTTGTCAATAGGGGCGTTTTATTCCAATCTATTTTTTGCAACAACCTTCATAACTCCGCCATAAAACAGGAGTCCAAAAACGATGGACATAGATCCTGCGGTTCCCTGGTCAACACCGGCTGCTGTCAGAGATGTTATGATTAATGTTTGCAAACCATACTGCCCTACCCAGCCAGGAATACCGTCTCTTTCCATTTTGAAACCATCCTTTATGGCAGTGCTAGTAGGATAATCTCCTTCAGTTTTGTGCCTATTTCTAGTAAATGCGGTATACAAACCAACATTCGCAGCAACAGCTGGAACAAGGTTTCCTAGGATAATTCCAATGATACGAACGGCCTCATTCGTAACATCGTTTTGTGCCAACGCCATGTCGGTTCCTTCTGACGCTAATGCCCCAATCACCTCACTCATACCGAGAGCCTGAGCGGCCCTATAGACTAATTCTTTCCCTTTATTCCCAAATTCATTTTTTACAAAGAAAGATTTTGGAAGTTTGTAAGTCAGATCTTTTACCATTTCCAAAGCACCTTTTGGCAAGAGTACAGGATTCTTTGCTATTGCTTTACAAGCTTCAAGCATCTCCTCCATCTGTCGCTTCAACTCTTGGGTAAAAGTATTATCCACCAAAGCTTCCATGACGGCCGTATCTACAACTCCCGCCTGCCCAAATTTGACTTCCTGTTGGCCCCAGAGATGATGGCTGTCAGAACTCGTAGAGAGGAGTTGCCTTGCGTCCGTGAAATGTGAACGAAATGTGATAGGGATGCCGGCAAGGCTCCTTTTTAGATGTTCGTCCTGTGTGTTTTTGAAAGGATGAGGAGTCGAGGCAAGGTGCGCTTTGGTTTTTGTATCATCTCTAACCGTTCTAAGTTCGGCAAGCGAAGGAAAATCTTTATCTAAATCAAAACTTCCAAGGTTGTCACTTAGTCTCAAGTTTGGTTCAATATTTTCCCATGGAGACACTTCTGGCATATTTTTTGAATATTATTCGTCAGAATATTTCAGCAATATTTGTTTATTATAGCATTAAGTGCCCTGTTTGTCCACTTCCCCCTTGACTTTCCAACAAAATTATCGTAGAGTTTACGCTCTTTTTACAAAAATTATGGCTTTTGGAGCAGCTGAAATTTACGGAGACGGAGATTACTACGATGGAGCGATCGTTAAAAATGCTGGCGAAGCTTCTGAGCCTTTTGTGGAGAACGCTGATTCTTCAGGAGGTTTCGTAGAGGGATTTTCTCAGCAAACAGGAGTAGAACCATCGAGTGAAGCACCTGATGATACCGCTACTACTGAGATGTACGCTCTTCTCGCAAGCATTGGCGCAAAACTCGATCAAGATTTGGAAGCAATAGATCCGGCCTACGAACATGTGAGGAAACAGATGGACAGAGCGCAAACGCTTGAGGCAATCCGAAATAGTAGATATTTCGTTTTTGGGTGTGATCCGAAAGCTTCAGATCATGGAAAAAGAGCTTTTAAATCACTTGATTTGTTTAAGTGGGTGGAGTTTTTGACAGCAAACAATTCCGAGTTTGGAGATGGACATATCATCATTGCCGATCAACCGTTGGACCGCAATATTTATGAAAGACTGATGCGAGCACAAGGCAAAAACCCCACTGATGCCGACCAAGAAACCATGGCTGATGCTAGAAATCGTGCAAGGCTTATTGGAACCAGAGACATGCTTTTTATTCAATCTTTGCAGGACCATATGACTGGCGATTTATTCCATCTGGGCGCGGCTGAATTAGATATAAAGAGGGCGCCAGACCAACCGCTACGAAGAGTGCCATTTATCCCTGGTTTGACCATGGAAGGCTCACCGCTTGAAGGAGCAATGAGAAATTTGGATGAAGAATATGGATCTCTTCGAAATCCAGGACAATCTCAGCACAAGAGAGTGCATTTGATGTCTGAGCTTGTGGCGGAAGACCCTGAGTTTACAAGAATATTAAAGGCGCTAACTGATCTATATTATTCAGATGCATTTGTGCAAAAAAAAGTATTAGAATGCGTTCCAAAGATGGTCCAAGCAAGTGGACTTTTTGAACCAAGTTACGTCTTGTTTGAAACTGCTGCAACTTATTTTCTTGGGGGAACAAAAGTGGGACACAAAGGAGAAAAAAGATATGACAACTTGGCGAGAATAATATTTGAAAAACATCACGACAAAATTTTCCCTCCAGATTCTTCAGATGCCCAAAACCCTCTTCCAAACTTCACTTATTACGAAGTTCCTGGAACAGAAGGAGTTGTTCCCTACCGCTCACTTTCATACGAAACCGATCCAAATGAAGCGGGACTGCTTTCCCCATGTCAGGGAGAAGCTCCGTTTAACCAAAATGGCCCAGAAGGATGGTCTTATATCAATGCAATATTCTCTACAATCTGGCCTATTTATCGAAATTTTCTTGGCAAGATCAAGAGAACTGACAAGCTAAACCCGCTAGAAAAAGATGAAATTTTGCGATCCGAAGCTGTAAAACTTGTTGATGAATTTGCAAAACAATTGGCGGTTAAGCCTGACATGAAATATGTACTGAAAGCTTCTGGTGTATATGATGTGGCGGAAGGGAATTGCCAACTTGATGAGCTGGGAAGTTATATGCGAAATCATCCTACTCGCAGACCGATGACTTTCAGGTGCAGAGAGCAGGCAGGTGAAAAACCCGAAGCCTATTATGTCAGATATTTTGCTAAGTTAATGAGTGGCATGAAAGGACCGATTAGTATGAATCCAAATATGAGAGTCAATGCTTTTGGTTACGAACTGAAAATAGTTTTGGATAGGCTTTATGAAATGGTTCAGGAGGTGGACCTTATGCCACCTGAAATGACTTTCTATGATGATTTTTGGGGAGATGACTCTGATCTTGTAGAAGGTTGGCAGAGAGACGAATCCGATTCCGCAGAAGGTTGGTACAGAGATTATGAGTCTTGGTGTTATACAGAATTTGGGGCACAACCGATGTGGGTGGATTGGGAGGCGGTATCGAAATGGGAAGACCAAAATTTGCCAGGGACTTGGCATGACTATGCAATCTATCATTTGGATCCATCAAACATGATGGCTATCCAAAAACTGGGAGGAAACCTTCGAAAAGAGATCCTTCACCTTCTCGCAAACCCAAAGATAAGATTGGTAGATGATAAAGGTGAACCTTTAACTTCTGTCGAAGCCGTCGAGGCTTATCTAGAGAGAATGTTTGACGACCCTGCCGGCATTGCGTAGAAGCATAAAGACCGCCAACATTGTCTTGGCCAAATAAGCATTCTCGATCAAAACTCCTGATGGATTTTCGCCGCAACAAGCCTGAAACTGGACTACATCGTCGTAGATAACGATGGTGGATTCGAGCGGATAAGTGTTGGAAGGAATAAATCCAACCCATTCGTAAACCTGTGGATTTACTTTGGCATATTTTTTGGATTTATCGTGAGAGGTCATGATCATCTGGCATTTCGTTTTCATTTTTTTGCGACGAGGAATGTAGACCTCTTTGACGTATTGATCTATTTCAGGGTGAAATTTATGAGCTGACATAAAGTATAAAGGCGTGTCTTTTTGAGTCATTATATCGATCATTTTGCAAACGCCTTCCACTCCTTCGAAGTACAAAACCTTGGATTCAGGAATAAATTGGGAAACAATATTACGAAATTCCGGAGCGAGATTTGTGAGATCAAGTAGCTGATGATCGATCTTTTTCCTTCTTCTTTCGAGGAGAGATTTTAGGTCATCTGGTTTTACTGGAGAATAATAGTTGGCGTTATTTTTTGTGTATTTTTTAGCAAATCCTTTTTCGACTAAAGTTTCCAATTGAACAGCGGTAGAAGATCTAGGTTGAACAATCTTTTTGGCGATGATACTCGCCGGCTGTTCGCCAAGCTCGAGGAGGCTGACATAACAATCTGTTTCTTTTTCGGTGAGGTCCAAGCTTTTCAAAAATTCTTTAATCTTATACATAAGGAAATTGTTTAATTGGATTACACTTATACAACTTCTCTCATTCCTCCGTCAAGGGATTTCGCAAATGCTGACAAAACTTGTTGGCAGTTTCAGAAACGTCGTTTTTGGCCTACAGCTCAAGTTTTATTACCAAAATTTTTATTCGCTGTTTGACCATCTTGTCAGACAATGATATTTCTGTTCTCCTAAATATTCTTAACTTCAAAAAATATGGGAGCAGAGGAAACAGACTCAATACAAGTTGATGAAACAGAACGTTTACGCCCTGACGTACCAAGAGTACCGCTCTCAATGCTTGGAACTGTTGAATTTCCTTGCCCAAGTGGAGCACAACGAGAATGGTTTTCCGCAAATGATTACGGACATCCTTTTGATCCGATGAGACCTGTTCACGCTGATCATAGAATCACCAGTTTAGTTGAAGTCTTGAACCCAGAAGAAACTCGTCATTTCACTGAATATGCTCAAGTGATGGGCCTTCCACTGCCAAAAGATCCCGAATCTCATGCTCTAAGTGCGTGGGACAAAGAGAGTAGAGATTGGTTCCGTAATCCGAGGGCTTTTGACCCCGCCACAAAGCAACCTTTAAATGCAAACAATCAATTTAGAGGATATCCAGCCGAGACGGTTAGAGCTGTCGTTGGCTATACCGTAGATAGTCTAGTCAAAAGTTTTGGACCAACACCTCCTGCGGATGGACTGTTCGTTTCCTTGAAATTGGGATGCAGAGGCTTTGATGGAATTAACTTAGGCACCTCGGTTACTGATTTTGCTCAATTTGGACAGTGGTTACAAGCAAAATTGGTTGAGTTATCTCACGAGAAAAGTTTGAAACCTATTTTCCTAGATGACAAATATCAATCGCGTCTCGTTTTAAGCGCAAACGACAAGCCTCTCCGCAATGATGACAGTTTGCTCCCAGCGTTGGCAACATACAGAAATACTCGAGTTGCTGGTCTCCGCGGAATGAAAGGTTTTGTTAATCACGAAGCTTAATTACTCCTAAAAAATGTTAGATTCTGGGGCTGAACATTTTGGGAATCTTGCTCATAGAGGAAGAGGAGTTATGATTACATCCCCAAGAAGGGAAAGTGGGATGGATAAAATCAATAGACCTCCTTTGATTCGCGAACCACTAATGGGAAAGACCGGTTTATTGCCAAGCATCGGATCTCCGGATGCAGCTATGGATCGTTTCGCGGGAACTTGGAGGGCTTTTCCAAGAGTAGGAAGTAGGATGAGACAAAGGTGTCATCAGGAATGTGTTGCTGATGAAGGCGATCTTTTGGATACGAATATCACTACTCTAGAAGGAGGAGGGCAGTATGTGGAAATCCACATAGATAACACTGGCAGCGCTGATAATCTTCTGGCCGAACTGCTTCTGGAAATGCGTCGTTTGAAATCAGCATATGGGGACATGCCCAGCATTATCATAATTGATAAAACCGGTCGCTATGGACTTTTGCCAATGATTCTACCTGGGCAACTGGCGACTTATAGTTTGGCGGGAGATCTTACTGATAAAAAATATTTGGAATTTTGGGAATCTTTGGAATCAGCTGACACTTTTTTCAAAAATTGCAATTTAGGTTATCTATTCCAAAACATTCGATACTTTTCTCAGATGGGATTATTGGCTGCGGCAACTCAACCAGCCATCCATTTTCATCCGACTGAAATGGTTAGTGCGAAAGCAAAAGAACCTTTTCCTCTCGAGGATAGAAGTGTAGTGGATCGCCTGAACGATGGAGAATTTGGATCTGAATATGTTTCCAAAGTGGTAGATGATATTTGCGTAGATAAATTTGTGACCTTTGTTGACAGGGTGCAGTCTGATTTTATCGGAAAGCCCATCTCTGAGACGTTTCCATTAAATGGTTTTTTTGGAGCAATGAACGTGCTCTCTGAATGGGCAAGAAAATATAGAGCTGGCGAAATGACCCAAGGGGAATTGGCAAAAAACATTGCCGATGATTTTGGGTGCATAAGTTGCGGAAATTGTTTAGAAAATGTTTTAGCCACTATTGGTAAATTTCGCGATAAACACGAACCTCTTTATGGCGAAAGCGATGATTCTTTGTACAAAGGTCTTTTTCAGGTTTATCGGGAATTTCAAACATTTCTGAGTGGAGACAAAGAGGCTGGACAATTGAGCTATGCGGAGAAAAAAGATGTGTGGGCAAAACAGCCTGACTTGCATTTTCCACGAGCCAGACTGGCTATTTCGGCGGCTTTAATTAGTTCTGTTAAACCTGAACTTGATGCTGTTATCGCTCAATGTTTCGAGGCTATTCCAGCTACCGCACGAGAAAGAATAACCGTCGTAATTAGTGATAAATTTGGGGCTAACGGAGTATTCCCCGGCATCAAAATAGAAGCTAGCTCTGACGACATGGGTCTTTATACAAAAGAAATTTCCGCAAAATGTGACGAAATCCTAAACAGGAAATGGGGTGTGATTTTCAATATTCTAGACATGATTTGCTCCGGAGCTAACGACAGAGATCAGTTGATGACTGCACTTGAGGCGGAGATTGGCTTACGCAAAACTTTAGAAAATATCAAAGGAGATGGAGTCTATTTTGAAGAGAAGCCAGGGTTCTCTTTGGGAGACTTGGGACAACTTGGTTCTCAAAATTTGGATATTGACGCGACTACCGAAAATTATTTAAATTATGTACTTGAATGTTTTAACTTTGCGAGCAAAGGTGGGCGGGTAAAAAAAGGAAAAAAGCCGAAACTTTGTCCAGAACTACACAATTCCAGAGTATGCCCAAGAGCGATGGTTGTAGAAAAAATGGAGAATGGGAAATTTTCTTTTCAGGTTTCTCCTTCAATTGTTTTTGAGCCAGTTGCGGACAAAAAATTTCTGGAAGCATGTATTGGCGACTGGGATTCTTTAATGAAAATTGATGCGCGTTTGAGACTTCTCGGAAATGGCTTGGTGGCTAAAAGCACAGGAGGTGATGGATTTGTGGATGATTTTTTCATGCGACGCGACGAGGACAATCCGACTCCGAAAGAAGGCAACTATGTCTTTAAAATTTTGAGAGAACTATTCATGAAAATGAGTAATGACGGCTCTGTGCCAGCGTTTTTCATTCATTATTTAAAGAAAGAACTTGGAGCAATTGAAACGGAGGAAGGTGAAACTTTTTGGGCGGTTTTTGGTGAATATTTCGATGCTTTGACTCCCGATGAAATGCATAGTTTGTTTCAAGAAGATGCCCTCCCCTCATGGTTCAAGAGCAGGATTCGTAAAACGGACCTTCAAGATTTTATGAAATTGGAGGACGCTGTCGTTCAAGCAAAGCATCAAGTTGAGGAAAAATTTAAAAAGGCTGATGATTATGTCCCTTCGCATGGAGCTTTGCGTAATGCGATTACAAAAAACTTAAGTTCTGTCCGGGTACTTATTGAACATATTTTCCCTGGCCTAAATGAGGCAAGTGGTTCAACTTTCGAGGCAAGATATTTCTTTCAATTGGCGGTCGATTCCGCTCTTCGTACGATAACAACTACTGAGTACGAAAGCGCCAAGAATTCAAACAATTTGATGGATAATGTGCATGGAGGATTTGTAAGAAAGAAAGGCGCCTCAGCCCCAAATTTCGAAGAGAATGAAGAAGGGTTCACCGAGCAAATCAGATGTTGGAAATTTGCAAAACACCTAGTCGAAAAATCTTTCAAAAGCGTGCTTGAAGCAAGAGATATGAAGGAAGAAGATAATGTGCGGGCGATGGCTTTTTTGGTGGAAGAAGTTAGCCATATTTTGGAGCAAATGGCCCATAAAGAGCCGAATTTGATTGGAAGAATTGTAGACGAAGGAGATGAAGAATATTTCAAGAAAATTGCGGATTTTGTTGCCACTAAATTATGCAAAAGGGGTTACAACGATGAATTCTTTTACAGCATACTTCCTGCGGAAAAACAGCGTAAAGAAGGTCATGTGGGCATGATTCGAAATTGTCAGTTCGATTTTGATTCGATACAAAAGGAATGTCGTCTGGAAGAAAGCGTGCCTGCAAATGTTTCAGCCTTGGTGCGTCGAGCGATAATTTCCGCATACGAAATAGTGCATCCTAAGTTCAATCATGGATATAAACCTTTGGATCAGGATGGAGTCCTTTTGACAGCGTAAGAATTTTTAGCTCTTGCTGTAGCCTTTTATAGACGCGGCTAAGTTTACGGTGATGAGCACCAAACATCCCAAACACAAAGTGCAAACTGCGCTTAGGAAAGCATATTCGTTGTAGGTATAGATAACATTCATCATCATGCCCATTCCGGCGAGAACGCTAATTGCATAGAAAGAATTTTTTGGATTCTTGGTCTTCATTGTACGAATAGCCAAAAGCACCATGATCAAATATACAACTACTGCGTATGTGCAAACCGGTAGACCAAATAACTGAGCGTATTTTGAAGTGACCACGTTGCTGCAAGTGAACCTATTGTTGAAATCGCAAAAACTCGCTCCAGCTCCTGTAAAATAGGTCAATTTGATAAATAAATAAGTGAGGTATCCCCCATTCAAAACGCCGAGAATAGAAGATCCGAGAATTATTTTGGAAAGTGTCTTGGTTTTCATTTTTGTTGAATTATGAGATTTTGATGAGTAATGCGCAACTAACTTTAACATGATTATTCCTATAGATTCAAGAGCTACAAACTGGTTGACAAAAATGCTTTTTTGTCATAAAATAGCCGTCCTTAATTACAAGAATGGATAAACCAGAATTAACATTGGAGTTTCCTGCGCATGCAGCCCTTTTCAACGCTACCGATCATGCGCAAATGGAAGCTGCTATAGGTTGTTTGGTGGAAGAACACCTTCCCGATTTATATGGTGCTAGAACTACCATCCATCCTGTGCCATACGACGGAGAGCCAGGTATTTTGCAAGGAGGCAGAGATAATCCCCCTCCGGTAGATGCTCTTTTGGCAATGATTGATGCTTTCAATAGGAGAGGTGTTCCGTTTGCCGTAGCGATGAATGGAGGCAGAGGTTTACCAGCTTCTGTCTTTGATAAATTTTCCGATCCAGTTTTGGCTAGTGAATATGTATTGCTGGATAGATTAGCGAATAATAGCGCAAAGTACCCTGTCAGAAATCGAGTTATCTTGACCAGAAGAGAACTTTTACCGATTATTGCCGAGCATTTCCAAGGAGTAGATACAGTTGCCTCAGCGGTAAATTTTATGGGTGGGAAACGAGGAGAGTTTTTGGGAACTGGTGAATACGACAGAGCTTTTGAGGAGCATGATTATGTGTGTCCTGCAAACCAACATGCCACTCCTGATTTTCTGCGGGCATACGCAGCGTACGTAAAAAAGATGGTTTTGCTAATTGGGGCAGATTGTGGAAATCCTAACATGAAGGATTGTGACTCCCACCATGCTTGCCAAGAACGTTATCCGCTGATAATTGAACCTAGAGACTTTGTCTTTATTCCATCTCAATTACCGAAGGGATGTGAGTCTTGCATGTTGTATCATGACAATGAGGGAGATGCCGACTTGGCGTTTAGAAAAACTGACTTAGAAGAATTAATCAGAATGGGAGTAGATCAGTTTAAGTTGCCTAGATCATTATCTTCTATCTGGCATGGACATACTGTTCTCACTTTGGTTGATACTTTCGCAGATGTGAAAGAAAGAGCGGAACAATTTCCAGCAGAAGTTAAAATTAAATAGTATATAATAACCTCAAGACTTAACTAATTCAAAAATGCCACCAGATCAAAATCCAGATTGGGAAAAACTAGTAGAAGGTTACTTTGACCAGCATGGGCTGCCAAAGGTTATTACGCCAAAAGAGGTTGAGCAAGCAAGAGCTAGAGACCTTTCTCTGGATACAGAGATAAGACAAGCCATAGCAGTTTTTGGAAGCAGTCATTTGCCTGAGGATAAGCCCGCTCCTGCCAGCGCTGACGAGAAAGCATTGCTTGGGGTGCTTGATTATTTAAAGGTGATCCCGACATCAGCACTTACCGAGGAAAACCCTGAAGAAAGAGCACGAATATGTCGAGAAGCTTTAGCAAACTTTCATTTGCCTGTGGCGGAGGAAGCCGCGCCAACTGCTTCAACTGCACCCGAAGAGCCTAGCGAAGAGCCTGTCACATATGTTGAATTTCCTCGTGGCCCTCATGATGACGCCGAAGAACCACTTGAAAGATTAGGAGCATGGGTAAAAGGATTGAGAATGCCTAGTATGAAAATGCCTACAATGCCAGATTTGCATCTGCCAAGTTTGAGACTACCAAGGATAGGAACACCTTCAAAAATGAGAATTGCTACAGCACTCGCTGTTTTGGCGGTGACAATGATGGAAGGTTCCACTATTTCAAATGCAATGGGAGAAGGGGCAAACAAGAAAGCTTTAGCCGCAGAAGTTAGTCCTGATCCACTACAAGACGCTGAAAAATTGCCACTTGATCAAGACTATTTCAAGGAAGCGAAAAAAATGGCACTAGGACTAAATTTGGGGAGTTATCCATCAGGCGTCAAAATCGAAGGGACATACTACAGAAGTGCTCCAGAAGTTTCCGACACTCAAATAGTTTTCACCACGGAAGAGGGCGGTAAAGGCAAAAAGTTAGTGGTAACGCTCAAACCGGTTGATGAAATATTCTAGATAGCTTAAAGATCTATAGCCCGTATAGTTTGACTATCCCCGCCTTTGTTTATAACATGTAGGCGTTATTTAACCTACTTCCTATGACAAATCCTATTAAAGTTTTAGTTGCCGAAGATGATAAATTATTAAATCAGCTTTTATCGAGAGAGGTAAAGAATGCCGGATATACCGTTTTGTCCGCTTTTGATGGAGACGAGGCCCTTGCGATGGCCGGAGTTAATCATCCAGACATTATTCTGCTGGACTTGATTATGCCCGTAAAGACCGGTTTTGAGGTCTTGGATGAGCTAAAAAAGAATGAAAAATTAAAGAATATTCCTGTCATTGTTCTTTCGAATCTGGGACAGGGAGAAGACATGGAAACTGCTACCCGCTTAGGAGCGAAAGGGTTCCTCGTGAAAGCCGATTCCAGCACCTCTGTTATCCTTGCAAAAATGGAGGAAGTTCTGAAAGCCTAGATATTCTTACAGATGCTTCTTGATCATCTTTAGCACGTCTTCCATGGAAGTACTTGCTTTGACGATATAGTCTTTCGCACCTGAACTCATGCCTTTTTTGATATCTTCGTCTTGGCCCAAATTTGAGAGAATCAAAACTGGGATTTTTTTCAATTTAGGATCTTTTTGAATTTCTTCCAAAACTTCGAAACCATTTTTCTTTGGCATGATAATGTCGAGCAAAATCAAATCAGGCTTTTCTTCT
>CAINDQ010000076.1 GCA_903847465.1 uncultured Candidatus Peregrinibacteria bacterium | reverse complement strand
CTGCTTTTTTCATTTTTTCCAAAATGGATCTTGTTATTTTCTCGTCTACAAAGACGGATCCATTGGTTTGTATTTTAAATAAATCTAAAGGGGATTTTTTGATGATTTCGCAAAGTTTTTCAGTCTTTAGAAATGGCTCACCTCCCGTCAAAGAATAGGTGTATATTCCCAGTTTTGAGCATTGTTTCAATACGTCTAGAATGTCTTCTGTTTTGAAATTATCGAATCCTTTTTTGACGTCATCTATGATTCCACATCCATAACATTTCAAATTACATAACTGGGTTATTTCGACTTCGATGGCGATTGGTTTATAAAACCAATCTTTAGGATATTTTTTCGAAAAATGTTCAGCGAGTTCCGGTAACGTTTTGAATTTTTTACTGATCACTTCAGCGCGTTTAATTGTTCCATTGAGTGGTCTGGTCGTCTCTGGAAAAATTAGATCTACAAGCGCTTTATCAAATCTTCTGGCTTTTCCCTGTCCTGGGTGAGTGTGAAGCGAAATTCCAGGAGAAGGGTTTATTTCGCAGATGATATATTTGGTGTTTTTTGAGTATTCTGAAATGTCTTTTGTGAGTAAATCTATGCCGCAGTAGGGAAGTCCAGGGATCTTGGTGAGAATTTCTAGCGCAATTTTTTTGTAAAAAGGATGAACGAAATCGGTGACGTCTATACTTCCGCCGCCGGTGCAGACATTTGCATTTGTTCTTAGATAGATTTGTTCATTTCTATGAGGCACATAGTCCAAATTTAAATGTTTCTTTCCCAAGTATCGATCTACTTCGCCGTCTCCTAGCCAGATCTCGCAAAGCGAGCTATTGCGAGGGTGCATTCTTTTGTAGTTCTCCAAAACGATAAGCTCTTCTATGGTGTGTTCACCATCTCCCGTAACTTTTGGGAATGTGCGATAAACAGCAGCAAAAAATCCATCTCTGGTGACTGATAATCGGAAGTCGGCTCCATCAAAATGTTCTTCTACTATTACATCGATTGGTGGATCTAAAAACTTTTGAAGATTGATAAATTCTCTTTCAAATTCGACCAGAGTATCAATGCTTGGTCTAACTCCGTATCCGTGAGCACCTTTGATTGGTTTTATTACTACTGGCAGGTGATCTTTGGCATATTTTTTTGCTTTATTAAGCTCAGTTAATTTGAATACTTTGCCTTCTGCTACGGGGAATTTTAAGCTTTTCAATAATTGTTTAGTGCTTTGTTTGTTGTCCAAAGTAAATCTCAAAGAAGCTGGCATTATTCCTAAATCTATATCGTCGATAAATTCTTTGTGACCTTTGTATTCCGCAATCAAAGTCGAAGAGTCTTTAAGATTTTTAACTTTAATTCCTCTTTTCTCCATTTCGGAGACCAAGAGTTGGGAATTAAAATGAATTTTAAAAGGTTTTTTGCTCATTGGTTTATTATACACTATTTAGAGCTTTCTTAAAATACAGCAATCGTTTATTCCAAAGTGGCCTTTATAGTTTTTCAGAGCTTTTTGCACCAGGTTTTGCTCATTTACAAAGCCGATTTTGCATAATTCTTTAATAATCATTTTGAAAAGTGTTCTGGAGAATCTGGCGGCTTCGTCTAAATTTAAGAGTTTCTCCATATAGCTTTTGTATTGGCTCATTAGGATGATGCCATTTTTGGCGGTTATTCTTTCGAATATATCCACTAATTTAGTTAAACATTCTGCCAGATTTTTATCTTTGTCTTTGAGAATTTTGGCCCACAAATTGGTGATGGCTCCTTCTTTTTCGTATATTTCCGTTTTTGAGATTCCCCATTTTTTGCAATATAAATCTACTACCAAATCATCGATGATGTGATTGCCAATAATGACTTTGTATTTGGATTTGAAATGATCAAAAAGATCGATTTTTTCGGGGATTGTTTTGAATGGGGGATTAAATAATTCCATGAATTTCACTAGTCTTTTTGGGGAATCGATATCTTTGTCGATGGCAATAACTTTGCCTTTGTAGCCTGAATAAAAAAGCGCTAGTTCAATTTTTGGAGTGTATCCGGGGCATAGATCTACGACTTCTTTGTATTTGTTGATGTCTATTGCTTTGAGCAGTGGTGTCCAATTTTGACCAATCTCGCAGTAAAATTGGAGGTATATGTAAAACTCTCTCGTTCGGTCTGGAACGTTGAATTTATTAACATTGAATCCGCTCTTTTTGTATTCGTCTTTCTCTAATCTGTCTAGGACTGTTTCTAAATCTTTATTGAGGTGAGAGAGTTCTATTTGGCTGATATTCCCGTTGAGATGTTTTTGGATTTTATTGAGGAATTCGTTTGTGTTGCTCATGAGGTTTTGGTATAACGCTTTTTGTGTAGTCAGCTAAATTTTCTTGATTATATCATAATATCTTTTACATGAGCATTACTGAAATTTTCGCTGTGATATTTGGAGTGATCAGCGTTTATTTGACCGTAAAAGAAAATATCTGGTGTTGGCCTACAGGAATCATCATGGTTATTCTTTATATATTTGTGTTCTATGATGTCAAACTTTATTCGGATGTGATTTTGCAGGTTATTTATATTTTTATGCAGGCCTATGGTTGGTATCACTGGGTGTATGGAGATAAGAATAAAAAAGCTTTGCCTGTGACTAGAGTCAAAAATTTACCTATGGTTTTATATGCGATAGTGATTTTTGCGGGAGCAGCCGGTTGGGGATATTTGATGCATACTTATACAGATGCGGCTTTCCCTTATATTGATTCATTGGTCGTAACTGCTAGTTTGGTTGCCCAATGGTTCTTGGCAAAGAAGTATTTAGAGAGTTGGGTGATTTGGATTTTGGTTGATGTTGTTGCGGTTACAATTTATGCTTTGAAAGCACTTTATCTTACGTCAGGACTTTATGTCGTATTCCTGGTCTTGGCGATTATGGGTTTATTAGAATGGTACAAATCATACAAAAAAACAGGGAATCACTTGTTATCCAAAAAGCTAAAAAAGGCTTAATTATTGGGAAATTTTTGCCTCCGCATAGTGGACATAAATACCTAGTGGATTTTGCGCGCAATTATGTGG
The DNA here is from genome assembly GCA_903847465.1 of uncultured Candidatus Peregrinibacteria bacterium. Lineage (GTDB taxonomy): Bacteria > Patescibacteriota > Gracilibacteria > UBA1369 > LOWO2-01-FULL-3 > CAINDQ01. Next base: position 1,866 of record CAINDQ010000076.1, on the reverse strand, counting down.
GGGATTTGAAAGTGATGGTTTGTTCGCTTAAAACTGAAGAAATTTCTGGAAAATTGAGATATCAATGGATGCAGGAAAGTTTTCCAGATGTGGATGTTTTTCATTTGGATAAAAAGATGCCACAAGAGCCGAAGGATCACCCGAAGTTTTGGAAAATTTGGAAAGAAAATATAAAGAGATTGGTTCCTGAAAAAATAGATTATTTATTTGCTTCGGAGGATTATGGCTGGGAATTGGCCAAGGTCCTTGGAGCGCAGTATATACCTGTAAATCATGCGCGGGATATTGTGCCAATAGGGGGCGGTTCTATTTGCAATAATCCAATGAAATATTGGGATTATGTTTTGCCTGCGGCAAGAAAATATTTTCTGAAAAGAGTATGTGTGTTTGGCCCGGAATCGACTGGCAAATCAACTTTGGCCAAGAAATTGGCAAAGCATTTCAAAACCGTGGCGGCCAATGAATATGCGCGGGATTTGTTGAATTTTTATAATGGAGCTTGTGATTATGAGCATATTGATCTGATTGCGAAGGGGCATTATGCTTCCGAAGAGGCTTTGGCAAAACAAGCAAATAGAGTTCTTTTTAGTGATACCGATTCTGTGACTACGGTTATTTGGAGCAATGTTTTGTTTAAGAAATGTCCTGAGTGGATCAAAAAGATGTCATATAAGAGAAAGTATGATTTGTATTTATTGTTGGATATAGACACTCCTTGGATCAAGGATGTCCAAAGATATTTTCCAGAGGAAGCTCAAAGAAAGGACTTTTTAAATTTGTGTAAAAAAGAACTTGAGAAGAGAGGGTGTAAATATGTATTGATCAATGGCTCTTGGGCGGAAAGATTCAAGAAGGCTGTGAAGGAAGTGGAGAAGGTGCTAGGCAATTAAACTCGCTCTTTTTTTCTCGCTTAGTCTATGTTAAGCTTGGAGAAGCTTTTTAATGAAAACCAATATGGTCAAAATAAATACTTTTAAAGGTAAAGGAAGCGACGACATTATTGATCTTCGTGGAGCCAAAAAAGAGGAGCATGTTGAAGAATCAGAAACGCTCGATGACGAGCCCGAATTTGAGATCAATTCTATGGAAGATGAAAGCGATAGAGAAGTGAGAGTGAAGGCTTCGCCGATTCATGAGGCGGATATGAGTGAGCTTAGAACTAGCGAATTAGTGAAAGTAAAATTTGATAAATTTGCGAGTCTGGTGGCGATGCATGCTTCACCGGAATTATTGGAGGAATGTCGTGACGAGGACGTGATTGTCAGTACAAATTTGCTGACTGATCTTGCGAATACAGGTGGGGACAAAGGCGAGAGCAAGAAAATGCCGATGATCTTTTTGATTGGCATTATTTTGGGCATTGGCCTGACGTGGTTACTTTTGAAATCCTAAATATTAAAATGGCAAAGTTAAAATATAAACGCATCTTATTAAAGCTCTCGGGGGAAGTTTTCAAAGGAAAACAGGAGAGTGGCATTGAAGGAAAATCTTTGATGAATTTTGCTGAAGAAATCAAAAAATTGCAAAAGATGGGCGTGCAGGTGGGCGTGGTGATTGGAGGTGGAAACATCTGGAGATTTCGCGATAACAAGGATTTGTCTTTGGATAGAATTACTTCGGATACGATTGGAATGTTGGCGACGATCATGAATGCTTTGGCGCTTCAGGCTGCGCTTCGCGAGCTCAAGGCGGAAGTTGTGGCGGTTAGTAATTTGCCATGTGAAAAGGTTCTCGAAACATACACTCAAAAGTCTGCCAAGAAATATATGGACCAAGGAAGTATCGTGATTTTTGCGGGAGGAACTGGTCATCCATTCTTTACAACTGATTCGGCTGCGGCCCTGATGGCCCTCGAAATGAAATGCG
>CAINDQ010000075.1 GCA_903847465.1 uncultured Candidatus Peregrinibacteria bacterium | reverse complement strand
ATGGCGGAACGGACGGGGATCGAACCCGTGACCTCCACAGTGACAGTGTGGCGTTCTAACCAGCTGAACTACCGCTCCATAATCCTTTATTTCTAAAAGCAGGTGGAAGATAATATATTCCACCACTAAATACAAGAGATTTTTGCAAATTTATTCCGAGTTGCAGTCCCTTTTTTTACTGATACAATGCTGAAGTAGTAAACAAAATCACATGCGTATAGGAATAGATTGCAGGATGTTTGGTCTCAAGTTTACAGGCATTGGTCGTTGCGCCTACGAGCTCGTCAAGCATCTTATCGAAAAAAATTCACAATTAGAAAATCCTCATCAAATAGTTTTATTCTTCAACAAAAACGAATATCACGAATTTTCAGAATCCAAGAATGTAAAAAAAATTCTCGTCAACGCCCAACATTATTCCATCAAAGAACAAACAAAATTTCTCTACAAACTTTATAAAGAAAAATTAGACGTTGTCCATTTTCCTCATTTCAACGTTCCTCTTCTCTACAGAAGACCATATACCGTCACCATTCATGACCTCACTCTTTCCTTATTCCCTGGTAACAAAATGACGAAGTGGTATCAGCGTCTCGCCTACTACATAGTCATCAGAAACGCTGTAAAGAAAGCCAAAAAAATCATTGCCGTTTCTGAAAACACCAAGTCCGACATTATGAGAATGCTCCGTATTCCCGACAAAAAAATCCAAGTTATTTACAATGGAGTAGGTGAAGAATTCGAAATGATCGACGACGCCACCCAATTCAAAAAAACTCTCGACAAATACAACATCAAAAAAGAATTCCTCCTATATACCGGAGTTTGGCGCAGTCACAAAAATCTACCCCGTTTGATTCACGCCTTCGCCCTCATCAAACATAAATACAATCTCGATTTACAACTTGTCATCACCGGCAAACACGATCCATATTATCCGGAAGCGCGTCATGCCACAAAAATTCTCAACTTGGAAAAAGAAGTGATCTTCACCGGAGCTGTCGACGAAAAAGAGCTTGTGCATCTATATAACGCAGCCGCAGTCTACGTACTACCTTCACTTTATGAAGGATTTGGATTGCCGATTTTGGAATCTATGAAATGCGGAACGCCAGTTGCCGCCTCAAACGTTTCCTCCATTCCCGAAATTTGCGGAGACGGAAATGCGATTCTTTTCGACCCATACAATCCCGAAGATATGGCCGAAAAAATTAACACATTATATAGAGATCCAAAGTTGCAGATAGAATTAATCGAAAAAGGAATGAAACGCGCGCAGGAATTTACTTGGGAACGCATGTCAGAAGAAACTTACAAACTTATCACCACTAAATTTTCGAAATAAATGTTCACTCCTTTTCAGGCCTACATAAAGAAAGCAGCAGCGCACTACGGAATTTCCAAAGAACTCCAAGCCGCCAAAGTCTGCAATGATTTCCGAACACTCATCCCTGAATTGTTTGCAAAGACACCCCAAGCCAATCAATATATCTGGCCAGCTCATTTCAAGAATGGCAGTTTAGTTATAAATGTTGTGTCTTCTGCTTGGGCTCAAGAAGTGATCATGCGTAAAGAAAAAATCATCTTAGAAATGAATGCAAAAGCCGGAAAAAAGATAATTCGAAATCTCTACACGCAATTGCGACAAGCCTAATTTCTTCTTGACTTTAAAACGCCAATGGCTAAAATTAAGCCCGCATTTACCCAATAAGCCAAAAAAACTTGTTAAAGATCAGACTCAGTCGCGTAGGAAAGAAAAGCCAACCAAGCTTTCGTGTCATTCTTCAGGAGCATACTTCCGCAGTAAAGGGGAAGTTCATTGAAGAGTTGGGTTTTTACAGACCTGTATCGAAAGACAAAGAATTCTCTTTCAGTCTTGAGAGAGTAAACTATTGGATCAGCAAAGGCGCACAGCCAACAGACTCTATGGCAGTTTTGCTAAAGAAAAAAGGACTTCCAGGCATGGAAAAATACATTGCCTTGAGAAACCTAAAGAGAAAAAGCAAGAGCGCTACAGAAGAAGCACCTGTGCAAGCACCAGTTGCAGCAGCCGCAGCCCCAGCGCCAGTCGCTGAAGCCGCAGCACCAGTCGCTGAAGTATCAGCGCCAGCCGCAGAAGTTGCCCCAGCCACAGAAGCACCAAAGGCGTAAATTTATCAGGCTCTATATATTTTATCTTGTAACTTTTTACTTATGTCAGACATTCAGGCAGATCAATTGTTTGTCGAGTATATCGTCAAACAAATCGTAGAAAAACCAGATGAGGTTGTAGTAGAGAGGACTGTTGATGAAATGGGCGTTTTGATTACATTGAAAGTAGCAAAAGAAGATATGGGAAAAATTATTGGAAAATCAGGCCAAACCGCAAAAGCAATCAGAGTGCTTCTACGTGTTATCGGCTCAAAGAATAATTCTCGTGTCAATTTAAAGATAGTTGAACCTGAGGAAATTAAGGAGTAATATCGGAAACGTCCTTCCTTAAAAAATAACCTCTTTAAAAAATGGCTACGATACCAAGCAATATTCCAGGATCTTTTCCTGTAGCAACTCCTACTGCTTATCCAACAACTATTCCAGGCAGTCTTCCACCAAATTTTCCTACCACAACAGGAACTACAAATAATTTCGTGTCCGGAGGAGGAGGCTCTATCGTTGATGCCGCTCAAAATTATGACGTTCTTCAGATTCTCAATCGTGGTATTGCTTACGCTATTATTATTGCTGGCTTCTTGTCAGTAGTTTTCGTTTTTATTGGAGGTATTTCTTTTATCCTTTCTGGAGGACAAGAAGACAAAATTAAATCAGCTGTTTCTACAATCAGATACGCTATTATAGGTTTGGTCATCACGATCCTTGCTACAGTTATTATCGGTACTGTTGGTAAAGCAATGGGTTTAGATATTATTCGCTACATCAACTTTGGCGAAATTCTCGACACGATCAAAAGCATCACCAGTAGCGCCGGCAGCACAGGTCCTACATTGAACTAGAAGCATCTTGTTGAAGAATGTTGGAGAAAGATTTTGGCATGAATTTTTTAGAGCCATTGTGTTTTCAGCGAGGCGTACATGTTGGCCAAGCTAAATCACGAACAGTAAAAAATTCAAAAAGTAAAAAAATCGGAAAATTTTACTTTTTTACGAATTGCGGAAACAACATCCTCCCCACTTCTCCGCCCCTCCCTAGGAATCTCGATCCTCGCCTCGGCGGCCCGCTTAGCTCCTCGCCGACCTCACTCCCTCGCTCACAATATTTCTCCAGTCGAATGGAAATTTGAATGTTTCCATTGCGCGGACAAGTGCGGCAAAGATTCCCCATGAACTATTTTCTTTATAAGTGAAGCTATTTCCTGTTTCAAAATTTGGATTGTAATCAGTCAGTCCATCTTTCTTTTCTGATACTGGAATAATGCCATTCAACATAAACTCCTCCACATCATTGAACGGCAAAATTAGGGCCATATCAGCGGCCTCCAGCAGAGTCTTTCTGTTTGCTCTCCCATATGGCAAAAAGATCACATGAGGAATTGAGAAGGCATCTACGTTGCTATCCGCAAGGACAATCACTTCCATATTTATTGCAGCCGTTCCTTCCAAAAGATTTTTTATTTTTCCTTCTTCTTCTTTCGACATTTCTTTATCCAAAAAAATTCCGAGTAAAGGTCTCTTGTATGAGAATGATAATTTTTGGGAAAGATCTTTCTTTGCTTCTTTCTTTCTATCCAAAAGTGTATCTAAAGTAATTTCTTGCATAAATATGTTTGTTTTTATTTTTTGATATTACGACATTCTACCCTATAATAGGGCAAAAGTGAAGCACCTAGCTGTTGACAGTATGCAAAAGTTAATTCTAATTGATGGTAACGCAATCATGCATCGCGCCTATCACGCGATCCCGCCTTTCCGAACTTCGAAGGGTGAACTTATCAATGCTGTATATGGTTTTGCTTCGATGCTTTTGAATATTCTGAACAACGAAAAACCTGACTACATAGCCGTTTCTTTCGATACAAAAGCTAAAACTTTTCGTCACGAAGAGTATGTAGAATACAAAGCTACGCGCACCAAAGCGCCCGATGAATTCTACGAACAAATCCCGCGCATCAAAGAATTAGTAAAGACTTTCGAAATTCCGATTTATGAAATGGATGGGTTTGAAGCCGACGATGTTTTGGGAACTTTAGCTTTCCAAGCCGACAAGCACGACAACCTCATGACGTACATCGTCACTGGTGATCGCGACATGTTCCAATTGATCACTGACAAACTAAACGTGCTCTCCCCTATCAAAGGTTTTCAGCAGTCTGAAATTTTCACACCTGCAAAAGTTTTTGAAAAGTACGGATTGAAACCAAGTCAAATCGCGGACATGAAAGGTCTGCAAGGTGACCATTCCGATAATATAAAAGGTGTAAATGGAATTGGTCCAAAAACTGCCAAAACTCTTCTCGAAAAATTTCGCAATATTGAAAATCTTTATGAACACTTGGATGAAGTTCCAGAGAACACTCGCGCCAAACTTTTGAAAGATAAAGAGAGCGCTTTTTTTAGTAAAAGAATGGCCACAATTATTCTGGATGTTCCAATGAAATTAAATTTGGAAGACTGCAAAACCCACACTTACGATCAAGAAAAGGTCACAAACTATTTCCAAGAATT
>CAINDQ010000074.1 GCA_903847465.1 uncultured Candidatus Peregrinibacteria bacterium | reverse complement strand
AGTGGTAACCGTTGAAGATCCGGGCACGATTGATGTTGTAGCTCCTGACCCTACAACTGACTCTGGTTCAGATGATGATACCACAGATGACGTAATTGAAGAGGTAGAAATTGGTACCGGAATATTGATTGATTTAATTGGTGAGCTTATTGCTTCTGATCCAGGAACTCCTGTAAATCCCGACGTTGTAACGGCAGAGGACACAACAATTACTACCGAGCCAATAGATTCGACAACTACCGATCTGGATGTCCCAGATGATACAAATGTATTAGACCCTGTAACAGAAATCACTTTAGATGATCCAACAACTGAGGAAGTTGAAACTGCAGGTACAGGGATGGGATTATTGGTAGATCTACTTGTCGAAAATGCTCTAAATACATTCACGGAAGATATTGCCGATAATGACGAAATTTATACAAATCCTGAGTATAACCAAGCTATTTTAGGTTTGGTTGTTCAAGATCAGCAAAATTGTGGAGGAGATAAAGCGATGGATTGTTTGGAAAAAGTTTATGGAGGCGGAACAAGCTCTGCTTTAACAGAAAAAGAAATTGGCGATGCAGTTGTATTCAACAAAAAACCTGGAGAAATAGTGATAGCGCCTAGGATTGTGAATTTGAAGGGAACTGTTGGAAATAATCCAGTGATTCTTGTGATGTCTACTCCGAACGATCAATTGTTTGTGAGGATTAATACTGTTCCAATGATGACCGTTAAAGGTTTCTCGGACTCTGAGGGAAAAGCTGTTCTTGGCTTGTTACAGCCACTAAAGAGTGGTGCCTATTCTGCTGAAACATATGCGGTACGAAATGGCGTCGCAGTAAATGGAAATAAAGTTTTGTTCACGGTTGATGCTCAAGTTGATAAAGATTTCTATATCTCTGATCTAACCGTTACAGAAGAAAATGCTCATGAAACTTACGATGGGGAGGTAGGAGAATTTGTGACTTTCCTTCTGAATTATATTGAGAAATTTGAACCAACATTCATTGTAAAAGACTATATTGAATTCTCAAAAACTGGTGGAAAAATTTACTATGTTCAAGGAAGATCAGATCAACTTAAACAAAAGGAAAATACTGTAGTATATCTTGTCTATAAGAGTGTGACATTTGGTTCTGCGGTGATCTCGGATGCTAGCCAGAAGGGTTCGTTCAGAATGGTTGTACCGAGAGGTTTGGGAATAAATGCTCATACTTTGACGGCCTACGCATTCAATCCGAAAAACAATGTTTCCACAAGTGCGAAAAAGGTGACTTTTGTGATCAAGAAATAGCAGATTAAGTTCCAATCAGGTATTTGCTGTGTTAGTATTTTTCAAGAATACTAACAACTATCGACATGCAGCAATATAAAAAGGATTTTATCGAACTTTTGGTCAAGGCTGAGGCTTTGAAATTTGGCGAATTTACCCTGAAAAGCGGGAGGATTGCGCCTTACTTTATGAATGCTGGGAATTTCTATACCGGAGAGCTTTTGAATGGCTTGGCAAAGGCGTATGCGGAGGCTTTTCTGGACTATGGAATTGATTGCGATGTGATATTTGGGCCGGCTTATAAAGGGATTCCTTTGGCGGCAGTGGTGACGGAAGTTTTGTATGGGAAATTTCAGAAAAATGTGGCTTATTCTTTCAATAGAAAAGAGGCGAAAGATCATGGAGAAGCGGGACTTTTGGTGGGTGCGCCTTTGAGCGCTATGACAAAAGTTTTGCTGATTGATGATGTGATTACGGCTGGGACGGCGATTCGTGAAACGATGGATATCTTGAGCAAAAATGGTGATCCAAAAATTGCCGGAGTTTTGATTTCTTTCGATCGAATGGAGAAAAATAATGAGGGAGTTGGGGCAATCAAAGCGGTCGAAAATGACTTTGGGATCAAGGTT
>CAINDQ010000073.1 GCA_903847465.1 uncultured Candidatus Peregrinibacteria bacterium | reverse complement strand
TCGTAGGCTGTCTTGATTAATTTCTGAGGAGTTTCTTCGGCTTGAAAAAGCAAACCTTTCATCCAGAGATCTAGTTCGATTTTTATTTTCAATGGCAAAGACTCATCCTCTCTAAAAAATATCATAGCCTTTTCTTGGCTTATAGTAGAGCTCTCCGAGCCATAACCATTTTCACCTTGGCCCATTTGCAAAGACAGATAACTTCCAATTTCACGTTCGATTTCTTCGTTGCCAAGCAAAATAATCGCCAAAATAAAATTGGCGGGAATGTTCTGTTCAAGAGCGCGACTGATCAATAAAACCAGTTCTTTTTTCTCACTGGTCTTCACAAATTTCAGAAGAATCTTTAGGAGTTCTTCTTCTTTCTTTTTTTGCTTCCCTTCCTCTTTCTTGCTAGCAGCAATCTGCGCGGCCGCGGCCTTCATCCTCTCTTTAAAAATCTCAAAGGCTTTATCGTCTATACCTTCGCCCGCATCAAAACCAAAAAATTGCTCTAATGGCATGAGGTTATTTTAGAGAGTTTACGCTACTACACTAACGATTTTATCCTTGAAAGTGCGATTATCGTATTTCTTCAGAGCTTTTTCAGTGAAAAGAACTTTACCTTCAATTGAAGCATAAAGTGTGAAATCTTTTCCCATGCCTACGTTTTTGCCTGGGAAGTACTGAGTGCCTCTTTGTCTGATAATGATGCCACCAGCCTTAACTGCTTGTCCGCCGAAGACTTTTACTCCTAGACGTTTTGCTTGTGAATCGCGGCCGTTTTGTGTGGAACCACCTGCTTTTTTGTGAGACATGTTCGATTTAAGTTAAACTTGCGTGAAGGATTTTATGTAAAAAACAGGGGCTTTGCAAGGCTTTTTTTAGTTTTTGTAAGCGATTTTTGGGGTTTTGGCCTCTAGAGGATTGCTTTTTTGGCTTATTAGTGATAGAATATGGAGATTCTAAGAACTATAAATGAAAATAAAACTAAGTCATTATTTGGGAATTCTCGTGGCGGTAGGCGTTGTCCTTGGGAACGCAGCCTTGAGTTTTGCTGATGAATTGCCAAATAACCTGCAAGTGGAGGTGGTTTCGGTGGGAACGGAGGAGCAACCGGGAAATCAGGATTCTCAAGCTATAACTGATAGCGCGGCGCCCGATTCTTCTATTCAAACAGACACCCAAATCGTTCTTCCGGCCCCAGACTCCGCAAAACAACAGGTCGAATTCATAAATAAACTCCAAAACGAACTAAACCTTTCCAAAGCTGAATATCATAATGTTTTGAATAGTGCCGCCGAGGCTCAAAATCGCCTTGATTTGGCTCTAAAACAAAAGACTTCTTTGACTGAACAGTTACAAGTTTTGGATGCGTCGGTCACGATAACTACAAAAAAATTGATCGATACGGTAAGGCAAACTATTCAGGCAGAGAATGAAATTTCTTTAATTTACGAACAAATTCAAGTGAAAGAAATTGCGGCTGAAGCGCAAAAAAACGCCTTAAAAGATTATTTAAGAATTTTGTACGAACAAGAAAAATCTTTCCTAGGCACAGACGAAGATGGGCAGGTACAAGCCTTTAAATTACTACTTGCCGATGATAGTGTTGGAAACAATTTAAAAGAATTAAAATATTTCAGTATGTTGAGTGAAGCCGGCCAACAAATGGTCGACAGACTTGAT
>CAINDQ010000072.1 GCA_903847465.1 uncultured Candidatus Peregrinibacteria bacterium | reverse complement strand
TGCATCAGAACTAGCCACAAGCTCATCACCCTGCATAATCAAAGCATCAGCTTTTAGATTGAAAAAATCCTCGGTTCCCCAAGTCTTCATCTCCGCATTTCCTTCCACTATATGCATATAAGCGGCTTTCTTCACACTTTCGCCACTCATCGCTCCCCATAAATTAAAAATCAAAACAGCGATAATTCCGATACAGATAATGATCAGAAAAGGGACAAGATAATTAACCATGCCTCCAATTTCTTTTAGATTTTTTCCTCTGTAGTACATATAAAAAGACTTTAAAGATTTAAATCGGCTCAATATTAAACCACAACTTAAAATTTTTAAAGCCCCATTTCTCTTTTTATTGAATTTACGTCGCGAACCAGTCGAAGATTATTTTTCAATTTCTCTCCAATTTTGTTGCAAGCATGCAATACGGTCGTGTGATTTTTGCCTCCAAAAGCCGTCCCAATTTTCTGATAAGAATCGCCCAATTCATTCTTGATCAAATACATGCAAATCTGACGTGGCACAATCACTTCCGTATGTCTGTCTCCACCTGTTAATTCATCAACGCCAACCTTGTAATATTCAGCCACAATCTTCAAAACATCCTCTGCCGTTTTTGCGCAGGCATTAGCCTTCTTCTCTTCGATATCAAAACCAATGATCTTGTGAGCTTTATTCATTCTTTTGATGATTTCAGCAGCAGTGCGAAGAGTTGGAACACGATCAGTCAATTGCGCTTCCGCAGTCACCTGACGAAGCACTCCATCGAGCGCCCTCACACTATCCGTCACATTATTCGCAATGAAATACAAAACTTCTGGATCGATAATCATCTGCGCTTCACGACATTTCTGGTGAAGAATAGCTAGTCTTGTCTCAAAATCCGGCATCAAAAGTTCCACCACCATGCCCATTCCAAAACGACTTTTTAGTCTATCGTCCAGTCCATCGAGCTCAGAAGGTGGTCTGTCTGACGTGATCACGATCTGTTTATTTCCATTATATAAAGCATCAAATGTGTGAAAGAATTCCTGCTGTGAAGAATCCTTTCTAGCAAAGAACTGAATATCATCAACCAAGAAAACATCTACTTTTCGATATTGATCCTTAAATTTCTGCATGTATCTCTTGCCGATAGCCTCCACCACTTCTGTCACAAATTTTTCCGCAGTCACATATTTCACCACTTTATCTGGGAAATTTCTAAGCGCTTCGTTCCCAATCGCTTGCAACAAATGAGTCTTTCCAAGCCCTGTCGATCCGTAGATATATAGAGGATTGTAGATCCCGCCTGGCATATTGGCCACAGCGAGCGACGCCGCATGTGGAAGTCTATTATCTTTGCCAATCACGAAGTTATTTAGAGAATATCTGTGGTTCAACATCTGGCTATTAACAACCATCCCACTAGAAGCTCTGGTCACTTCCACCTCGTCCATGTTACGAACCTTGCGTACCACCTTCTCGTCATCTTTAAAAAGAGCCTTGATGTCGATTGCACCACTGGCAGGATTGTCTTTGAAGTTCAAACTACCGTGGATTTCATAAACAACCTCAGTGATAGTAGAATCAATCTCCATCGCCGCCTGCACGATTTTCAAATTATATTTTTCAGTGATCCAGTTATGAGCGAATGCACTTGGAAGTCCAACAATCATTTTCCCGTCCTTGATTTCCATAATAGTTGTATTTTGGAACCAGGTAAGAAAATGCGCCTTTTGAATAGTTGGTTTTAGTCTATCTAAGATAGAAAGCCAAACTTCCTTGTGTGCCATAGGAAAAGTAGGTAAATAAAACTAATTTTAGAATGGAATGCCCTTCCAGTTTTTTGTAATTCTTAGAAGCATTTGCCTAGAATGCTTATAAACTACATAAACCCAAAAAATTTTGTTCGTAACTGTGCCCTTTCAAAACTTTTCAGGACTCAATCTTAATCAATATTCACCCTTCAAACAAGGCTATTAGTAAGCCAAAACACCACATCAACCAATAGGCTCCCTCAACCCCATTCCTACTACCCCTAGTGAATTTTTGTATACTCCATCACATTTCAAAACCTCCCGCAATCATCCAAGAATACAAACTTGACAGCCTGCGCAAGTCTAAAAAAATTCAATTATGAAAATAGCTTTACGATATCACTATAAGTGACCATTAGGATCAAAAGTAGGATCAAAGCATACCCCATTCCATGAATGAAAGATTCGAGTCTCTGACTCACTCTTCGACCAATTATAAATTCTACAACAAGGAATAATAATCGTCCTCCATCGAGTGCCGGAATTGGCAAAATATTGATCACCGCCAAACTCAAAGATAGCAGAGCAATAAAGCGCAAAATCGCCACCAAGCCTTCTTTCACCAAGACATTCGTCATGATCGCTATTCCAACCGGTCCAGCGACTGTGTCAGGCACTGAAAAAGTGCTAAAAATGCCGCCAACCACCCCCACAAACATAGTGGCTGTCAGTTTCGACAAACGCACCATTTCGCCCAAAGATTTATAAGCAGCAACATATACAGGATATTTCTCGTCTTTGACTTCCACAAGCGAAGACATCACCTCGGCGTTATACAAAGTGATCCCCGGATCGCCCTCATAACTCATTAACGCAGAAAGCAACAGTCCAATTTGTCCATTACTATTGGTAGTAATCCCATAAGAAATTTCCTCACCTTTACGATCGGTCACATAAGTCAGAGTTCTGTTTTTGAAAGTTTTCGTGTACGCAATGAGCTCTTCAACTGTTCCAAACTTTGTTCCATTCACGGACTTAATGATGTCCCCACTCTTCAAACCCGCCTTAGCCCCTGCCATATCTGGTAGCACCTTATCTATGATT
>CAINDQ010000071.1 GCA_903847465.1 uncultured Candidatus Peregrinibacteria bacterium | reverse complement strand
ATTTATGTATTTATGGTTTTGTTAGGAATCAATCTGATCTGGGATATTTTTGCAAATGCAAATAAAACGCCAAAACATTTCCTGTTAGGAATTATTGCAAACATATGGTTTTTCTTAAAAAATGCCCCACTAATCTATGGAAAAATTGCCTTTTGGTCAAGCTAAAGTTCGTTTTAGAGGAGTTTTTTGAGCTCTTCGACCGCATTTTCGAGGGATTCTTTGATGACTGGATATTCCTTTTCGGTGAATTCTCCCAGTACAAAGTCGCTCAAATCAATCGATTTATGGGTCAATTCTCCCCTGCTTTCAATGCCGATGCGAATTCTGGTGAAATCTTCTTGGCCTAAGTGTTCTATTATTGATTTCATGCCGTTGTGAGTGCCAGCCGAACCTTCTTTTCTGACGCGAATTTTGCCTAACGGAAGGTCTATGTCGTCGTATATAACTATCAAGTTTTCTAATGGTTCTTTGAAAAAGTGGAGAATTTTGCTTACGGCTTCGCCGGAATTGTTCATGAAAGTTAACGGTTTTACCAAAAGTAGTTTTTGGCCTTGGTAATCCACTTTGGCGATTCCTGCTTTAAATTTATCTTCTTCTTTCCAATCTACGGATATTTTTTCTTTAATTAACTGCTCTTCGAATTCATCAAGAGCCAAGAAACCACTATTGTGTCTTGTTTTCGAATATTTGGTGCCTACATTCCCTAATCCTACGATAATTTTCATGGTTTTAAGGACGATAAACGATATTTTTTCCGTTAATAACAATGAAATCTCCCATTTCAATGCCAGCTTTTTCTACGGCTTTTCTAATTCCTACTTTTTCCAAATAGTAATAGATGCGTTCAAGTCCTTCTTGAGTGCTAATACCTGTCATAATGACAAGTTGATCTATTCTTTCGCCACTGACGTAGAAATATTTACACTCTTTTCCTTTTACGACTTTGTCTAATTTGAATTTTATTCTGTCGACGTGTGGACGCAAAACTGGAAGTATTTTAACAGGTGTTTTTACTTTTGTTGCAAAAGCTTTCTTTTTGATGGCATCGAGTTCTTTTGAGATTTCGAACAATAATGGCTTTAAGCCGTCCCTTGTTACAGCGGAAATAACGAAAACTTTCTTTGTTTTGATGACTTTCTTTAATTCTTTTAGTCTTTTCGCCAAGGTTTCTTCGTCCAAAACATCTGCTTTATTGATGACGATAATTTCTTCTCTTTTCGCTAAATTTTTATTGAATTTTTTTAATTCATTGACGATAATTTTGTAGTTTTCTCCGGCATTGTCCAAAAATCCATCGATGATGTGGACTAATAACTTGGTGCGGCTAACGTGTTTTAGAAACTGGATTCCTAATCCTTTTCCTTCACTTGCGCCTTCGATTAATCCTGGAATATCGGCAACTACGAAACCGTCATTTGCTGATCCGCCAAATTGCTCCATGGAAACTACTCCGAGATTTGGAACGAGAGTGGTGAAATGATAGGCGGCAATTTTTGGTCTAGCGTTACTGATAACGGAAATAAGAGTGGATTTACCAACTGATGGAAGACCAATAAGGCCTACATCAGCCATAAGTTTCAGTTCTAGTAAAATTTCTTTTGTTTCACCTGGTTCACCTGTTTCGGCGAATTTTGGAGCCTGATGAGTGGAAGATTTAAAATGGAAATTCCCTAAACCACCTTTTCCGCCGCGAGCTATTTTAATTTCGTCTCCAAGTTTATTTAAATCAGCTAGGCGCTCCGATTTGTCTCCCATGAAAATAATTGTCCCTTGTGGCACTTCGATGATCAAATCTTCGGCGTCTTTTCCATGTCTTTTGTTGCCTTTGCCAGCTCCTCCATGTTCTGCCCGGTGGAGTTTCTGGTGAACTAAATGGCTTAATGTATTGATATTACCGTTTACTTTAACAATGATATCTCCACCACGGCCACCATCTCCACCATCTGGTCCGCCCTTTGGAACATATTTTTCTCTACGAAAACTGGCGCAGCCACTTCCGCCATTTCCCGCAACAACTTTGATTTTTAATTCATCACAAAACATAATTTGTCTTTTTAATCTTGGTCAATATACAGAGGTTTTCTGCTTTATTCAATGGTACATACTAAAGAAAATCGATAATTTGCATAAAATTTCTTTGCAATATGGCGAAAGTTTGCTAACTTGTTCTTCGCACGCCCGGGTGGCGGAACTGGTAGACGCGCGGGACTCAAAATCCCGTGATAGCAATATCGTGAGGGTTCAAGTCCCTCCTCGGGCACCATTTTTATTATGAAGCGATTTATTCTGGTACATTACGGCGAAATTGGATTAAAGGGCTCTAATTTGCAGTATTTTGTGAAGAAATTGCAAAAAATGATACGCGAGAAACTGCAAAAGAAATTCAAGAAGACTTTTAATCCAAGGCATATTTTGGGAAGGTTTATGATTCCTTTGGTTGGGAAATTTGAGGAGAAAGATTATATAGAAGTGTTGAAGCGAATTCCTGGTTTGCATAATTTCCAGTTTGTTTATGAAGGAGGGATTGAGCTCGAAAAATTGGGCAAAGATATTTGGAAGAATCTTGGGAAATTAGCGAAAGACGAGAGCTTAAAGACATTTGTGGTGAGGGTGAAAAGAGCGCAGGCACTCCCCCATTCTTCTTGTGATTTTGAGGCGAAATTGGGAGCGGTTTTGCTGCAAAACGGGATTGAGAAGAAGGTGAAATTAAAAAACGCGGATTTGGAAATAAACGTGGAATGTTTTAATGAACATGGTTATTTTTCGTACAAAAAATATAATGGTCTTTCTGGAATGCCTTCAAACAGTGGAAGTAAATTAGTGTGTATGATTTCGGGTGGAATTGATTCGCCTGTTGCGGCTTATCGGATGATTCGAAGGGGTGCTAGGGTTATTTTTGTACATTTTAGCGGATATCCATATACCGATGCGGAGGAAGTGGAACATGTGAAAGAACTTGTCGATATTTTGAGTGGTTATCAATTCTATACGAAACTTTATATTGTTCCGTTCGGAAAAATTCAGAAAAAAATTGCGACGACTTTGGAAATTCCAGGAAAACTAAGAGTGGTCTTGTATCGCAGAATGATGCTGAGAATCTCTGAAGTTATTTCCAAGAAAAACGCAGCTAGAGGGATAGTTACTGGTGATAGTTATGGACAAGTGGCCTCACAGACTCCGGAAAATATGTTTGCGATTCATGAAGCTTCAAAGATTCCTCTTTATCAGCCTTTAATTTCTTACGATAAGGAAGATATTATCAAAATAGCTGAAGAAATAGGGACTTTCGAAATTTCAAAACTTCCATGCAAAGATACTTGTTCGATGTTTAGTCCGAAGCATCCAGAATTGAAAGCGACGGCAAAAGACGCTCAGGCTGCTGAAAAACATTTGGATGTTGAGGGATTGGTTGCTGCCGCCGTGGAAGAAACCGAGGTGGTTACTTACTAGGGCGGAGGCGTTTTGCACGTAAGTCGTGATTGAAACCGATGGCGAACCTGTGAGCTTCGTCGCGGGCTCTTTGGAGTAGTTTCAGGGCTTCATTGTTCCTAGGGAGAATTATGGATTTTTTCGCCCAAGGAGTGAAAATTTCTTCGAGTTGTTTGGCTAAAGAGATACAAGTAATTGAGAGGTTTAGGTTTTTCAGGACGTTAAGTCCAGCCTGAAGTTGACCTTTTCCTCCGTCGATCACTATTAAGTCTGGGATCTTTTCAAATGATTCGTCGGGTTTATGTTTAAGCTTGTCGTAAGCTACGATGAGAGGTTTATTGCCTACCGTGCATTTCGTACAGATGTCGTGACTTTTAAGCAATTCCTCTGGAATTGTTTTGATTTCCTCAAAGCCATTGGTGAGGTAATAATCTTTTAATTCTTGCCTGCAAATAAGATAAACACGTTTTGATTTTGCTTTGCCGATGATGTTATTTAGGATTTTATAACCGATGTGATTGCCTCTTTCTTTTGGCATAACATAGAAATCATTGATCTCGCTGGCTTTCTTTGAGTATTCGGTTATGGCGGCAAATCCAGCCAAAGTTTTGTTATTCTTTTCTAAAATATAAAAGTTTTTGAAATCGATTCCTATACGTAAGTCTTCTTTTTTGATAATAGTTTCTATCGTTTTTTGATATTTCTTGGTGGCTTTCTTGAAAACATAATTTTTGTTGTGGATTTCGTTGGCTATTTTGCTTAACCTGCGGGTCAAAACTTCTTCTAAAGATTTGTAGTCATCTGGTTTGTTTTCAACTGTGCGAAGTTTGAATTTGCGATACATGTTGTTTTTTGGAATGCCGTTTTCGAAAACAATCATAGAGCCGACGGTGTCGGTGCCGCTTAGGTGAGAGATGTCATAACATTCAATTCTTTTTAAAGGTGTTTTTACATTGAGTAGCTTCTGGAGATCTTTTAGAACTTTCTCGCCTAAATAACTCTCTTCTTGCCAGCTTGGTTTGTGTCGATCGGCGTAAATTTTGGCATTGTTTAAACTCATTTCGAGGAGATGGTTTTTTGTGCCAATTTTGGGAATAATAATGGAGATTTTTTTACCACTTTGTTCTTCGATGAACTCTTTGATGTCAGCATCGTTCTCAAGAGAATGTGGGACTAGAATTTCTTTTGGGATGTCGGTAGCTATCTTGTAGTATTGCAATAAAAATGACTCCAAAACTTCTGGATCTGGAGAATTCTCATCGAGATCTCGAGCACTTAATGTGAAATTTTCCTGACCGATTAATTTGCCATCACGAATCTGAAATAAGTTAAAAAAGGCGTTATCTCTTGTGACGACATAATTGATAATATCTCTTTCTTCCTGATTTGGGTCGGAAATTTTTTGCTTCTCCAAAATTTCTTTTACTTTTGTAATGCGGTCACGAATTCTTGCCGCTTTTTCGAAATCTTTATTTTTGGCAGCGGTGGTCATGTCGACATTTAAAGCGTTCAAAATGTTTTCGGATTTTCCATGAAGAAAGTTCTCAATGTTGTCTATTTGAGCTCTGTAATCAGCTTTTTTGCATTTGCCAATACATGGTCCATAGCATTGTTTGATAAAATAATACATGCAGGGATACTTGATGACTTTGTGACTTATTTTTACTTCGCTATCCCCTTTTGGATTTTCTTTGATAAGGTCGATGTCTAATCCGCAATGACGATACGGGAATGATTTTCGTAAAACTTTTAAAGTGTCTTCTGCTTTATGGGCGGCCGTTTTTGGGCCATAGTATTTAGCTTTATCTTTTTGAATTTTCCTGACAATTGTAATCCTAGGAAAATCTTCTTGGGGAATTCTAAAATACACATAGTTTTTGTCGTCTTTCATTACGACGTTGTATTTCGGAGTTAGCTGGTGAAGTAGAGTTAGCTCTAGAATTCTGGCTTCTAATTCGCTGTCTACGACCGTGTACTCTAAATCAACCATCTTCTCTAATAGTTTCTGAGTGCGAGTGGAATGTTGATAGTTTTTTTGGAAATACTGTTTTACTCTGCTGCGCAAACTTTTGGCTTTGCCAATATAGATAACGGCACCTTCTTTGTCTGACATTTTGTAGACACCTGGAGAATCAGGAAGGTTTTTCAGAATTCTTTTTAGTTTTTTTTCTTCGATCATAATGTCTTTAAATAAACGTTTGTAGTATACTTTAAACGTGAATGAGAATGTAGAGAAAAAGTTGTGGAAAAATGTTTATAAGGTTTTACCTTCTCTAAAAAGTGTGCCATTTTTGAAGATGGTGGCTGTTTGCAATAATTTGGCTTTTGGGAAGGTGGATGAGGAAAGCGATATTGACCTCTTTATTGTGTCTGAGAAAGGCCGTTTGTTTATGGTTAGGTTTTTGGTGACTTTAATTTTGCAGTTAAAAGGGGTGCGTAGGCATGGAAAGGAAGTTGCCGGAAAATTTTGTTTGAGTTTTTTTGTGGACGAAGAATTCATGAATTTAAAAAAGATAGCGATTGAAAATGATATTTATCTTTCGTATTGGATAAAGACTATTGTGCCAGTGATAGATGATGGGGTTTATTTGAAATTTATTGATGAAAATAAATGGACTGATGATTTTTTTGCGGAGAAAACAAGTCGCGATGATCACCAAAAAATTGAAATAAATAGTGGATATAAAAAAATTTGGACTTGGGTTTTGAATGGTGTTTTTGGTGACTTTCTAGAGTTTGTTTTAAGGAAATGGCAGATGAAAAGAGCAAAAATTAAGGCAGAAAAAGCTGACGGGAAAGCTAGTTTGCTTATTCAGGAGCATATTCTGAAATTCCATAACATAGACAGAAGATCTTATTATCGAGATTTGTGGTTTGCCAAATATGGAGTTGGTTCAAAATTAACCAAGGAGAAATTCTTGAGTCTGTAATTATTTTTCCTTCACTTCTTTCACCGTGTTTTTAAATTTCAAGCGAATAGATGTTCCGGTGAATTGATATTGTTTTCTAAGCTCGTTTTCCAAATAACGTGGATAGGAAAAATGAAGATTTTGAACGTTTTTGAAGAATAAAACAAAAGTTGGAGGAGATACGTCTGCTTGAGTAGCGTAAAAGTATTTTGGTTTCCTGAGGTTTTTACTACTTGGTAAATGCTTAAAGGTAACTCTTTGGAAAAAGTTGTTTAATTCCGCCGTAGGGATTCTTTTTATTCTTTCTACCATTATTTTGTCAGCAATGTTGAAGATATCCGTGACGTTTTCTTTTGTTTTCGCAGAGATGAAAAGAACTGGTGCCCATGGTACGAAGTCGAATCTAAATCTTAGTTGAGCGATTAAGTGGCTTTCGTCTTTCTGGCGATCTTTTAGGAGATCGATTTTATTCATAATTAAGACGAATCCTTTGTTCTTTTCGAGGGCAAGTTCGGCGATATGACAATCCTGTTTGCTGATTTTGGTTGAGCCGTCCATCATCAAGAAAACGATATCTGATTTGTCGATGGCGTGTTCGAGGCGAAGAATACTAAACTTTTCTATCCCCTTCTCAATTTTTCCGCGACGACGGATACCGGCGGTATCGATCAGATTGTATTTTTTTCCATCAAATTCCACTTCTGTATCGAGAGTATCTCTGGTTGTTCCTGGAATATCGGAAACAATATGTTTGTTCTTTTTGATCAAAGCGTTAACGAGGGAAGATTTTCCCGTATTTGGTTTGCCGAGAATGCAGATATTAGCAACGACATCATTTTTTTTCACCTTCGTTGCTGGCTTTTTGAATTTCAATTTCGCGAGATTTTTTTCAATAGCTTCGGAGAGCTTGTCTATACCGTGTTCATGGATTGCGGAAACAGGAATAGGTTCTCCAAACCCGAGCTTATAGAGTTCGTAAATGTTCTCTTCAAGCTTTGGGTTGTCGCATTTATTTGCTGCAAGAATGACGTTTTTCTTTGATCTTCTTAGAATTTCTGCGGCCTTGAGGTCGTCTACAGTTAGATTTTGATTGATATCGGTCAGGAAAATGGCCAAATCGGCGTCATCTATAGCTGCTTTTGCCTGTATTATAGTTAATTTCTCGATATGTCCCTTGATTTCGTTCTCCAAACCGCCTGTGTCGATCAAAAGCACCTCGTAACCGTTGCAATTCCACCACATTGAGACTTTGTCGCGGGTGGTGCCGGCAATTTCGGAGGTTATGGCGTAGCGTCTGCCGATCAACCTGTTGAATAGGGTCGATTTTCCGACATTTGGACGACCTACGATGGCAATTATTGGTAAATGGTTCATAAAGTACTGCTTAAAAGCCGGTCTATTATAACTTAGGACTTCAAAAACACAAGTTTTTATGGTATAATAATACAAGTGAAAATATTTATAGACGGTAAAAATTATGAAAAAATCACTTTTAAGAAATATTGCTAAAATTATAGTGACGCTATGGGTCGTGGTGTTTGGGGTATTTAATTTTGGGTCTGTGGCGATGGCGGGAGAGCCTGAACCTGTGACGACGTCGGTTTTGTCGAAAACGGCAGAGACTTTAGATGCATGCAAAGGGAAGGATTTTAATCCAGATATTAAGGGAAAAACTGCTGTTGAGGAAAGTTTAAAAAAAGGTGATAAGGAGATGAGGGATTTATTAGGTTGCGCTATCAAAACTGGCAATATCAAACTTTACATGGTTCCTTATTTTTTGAGAACTGTGCTTGAATTTGTGATTGGAATTTCAGGCTTGGCTTGTGTGGGAGCTATTATCTTTGGTGGATTTAATTATCTTTTTGCTGGTATTTCAGAAGACAAAGAAAAAGGCAAAAAAGCTATTCAATATGGGGTTATTGGTATGGTTTTGACTTTGCTTGCTTGGGCGAT
>CAINDQ010000070.1 GCA_903847465.1 uncultured Candidatus Peregrinibacteria bacterium | reverse complement strand
TGGTTGATGGCGCGGGTGAGAGTGTCTTTTTGCTCCATGATTTCCTTAATCATGAAGTATGGAAATTGGCCTTTCTCTGCGCTTTCTTCGTTCCAGTCGATATTGATGATTCTCTTTTGAACTGGGGCTTGCTTCTCAATATCATAAAATTCTATTTTCTTTTCGTTGATAAAAACGATTTGATTATCGTCGAGATAAATTACTTTGTTTGTGTGTTGTAAGAAGGCGGGGATATCTGAGGCAACGAAGTATTCATTTTCTTCTTTGCCAACACCGATAATTAGGGGTGAACCTTTTCTGGCGGCAATAATTTTATTTTCGTCTTTTTTCATGACCACTATCGCATAGCGTCCATCCATCTCTTTTATGGCTAGTTTTACGCTATCTTCAAAAGAGTGGGTTTTGCAGTGTTCTTCGATCAAATGGGCGATTGCTTCCGTATCTGTTTCAGAAACAAACTTGTGCCCTTTTTTGATCAGAGCTTTTTTGATTGGTAGGTAATTTTCTAAAATTCCGTTGTGGACTAGGACGATTTCTTTATTCTCGGTGAAATGAGGATGGGCGTTTCTTTTGTTCACTCCGCCGTGAGTGGCCCAACGAGAATGCCCCATGGCGATATGAGAGGTGATTTTGGCGAAATCTTTATTCTTAACATCGCTAATTTTGCCGACTTTTTTATAAACAATGAGATCGTCCTTGGCTTTATAAGCGACACCCCAAGAATCGTAACCTCTGTATTCGAGCTTTTTTAAGCCTTCAATAACTAACTTCGGAGCGCTTTTTTTAGGCCCATAGTAGGCAAATATTCCACACATGATGTTTTTTTTGAGAAAAGATCTTTAACGAGGGGTATTTTAGGGGAAAAGTAGCTTTATGTTTAGCAGGAAGGGTTGACAAATGTGGTAAAAGAGTATAGAGTCGTGGTCTGATAATAAATAACTACTTAATTTTATGGGAGATACAATTGGTTCTATGGAAAGTACGGGTGATGTTTCTACTGAGGCTGTAGTGGATACTGGCATCAATGCGGTTGAGGCTGCGGATGATGCTGTTAGTTCAGAGGTAGGAGCTAATACTACTGATGCTACTGATCCTGCTCTTGCTGTTGATGGAATTGGAAAAACTGTAGATGCGGCGATTGCTCAAGCTTCTGATAGGCCTGATGCTGTTTCTGAAGGTTTTGTGCTTGATAGTGCTTTGTTGCATAGGTTAAGAGCTTTGGATGCTGTTTGTTCCGTGTTCTATCAAGGGAAAATATTTAAAATTGAGTTTTCTAATCTGGGTGCCATTATTCATGTAGGACTGAAGTCGGGCCAAGGTAAAGATGAAAAAAATGAAGGTGGTTATGCTTATCATTTGAGCAGACTTGAACATTTGGAGGGAAATCATTTTACGAGAATAACTCCTGGGGGAAATGTATCTGCCATGACTGAGGACGAACGGAACGAATTCGTGGCCTTCTTGAATGGATATCGAATTCGTCAGGTTAAACCAGCTCTTTATGATGGGAAGAGAGGAAGGGATTAATACCTATAAAGTCTTTTTGATTTTGGTGAGGTTTTTTGTACCGGTTTTGGTGACGAGGACCATGTCTTCGATGCGTATGCCGAATTTTCCTTCGAGATAGATTCCTGGTTCGACTGTGATGATGGAATTTGTTTTGAGTCTGTTTTTGTAAGTTTCGGCTAAGGAAGGGGATTCATGAATATCTAAGCCGATTCCATGGCCACCAGAATGTCCGTAGAAATCTCCGAAGCCAGCTTTTTTAATGATGTTTCTGGAGAGGTCATCGGCTTGTTTGCCGGTGATGCCTGCCTTGATTTTGTTGATTCCGTTTATTTGGGCTTGGAGGACGAGATTGTAAATCATTTTTTGTTCAGGGGTGGGAGTGGCGGTGAAAATCATTCTGGTCATGTCGGAACAATAACCTTTGTATTTTACTCCCATGTCTACGAGAACGAGATCGCCTTTTTTAAGGACTGTGTTGTCCGACAAATGATGCGGCATGGAACTATGTTTGCCGAAGGCGACGATTGGTTCGAAAGAAATGTCTTCAGCTCCATATTTAAAGGCCAATTCTTTGATTTTCCAATTTATGTCTGACTCGGTTATTTTGGCTTTCTTGTTTGCCGAACTCTGTATAACTTTCTTGATCTCTAGGAAAACTTTTTCGTTGATGCGTTGGCTTTTGGTGATTAGTTCTATTTCCAGTTTTGACTTAATTTCGCGGAGTTCTTCGATA
>CAINDQ010000069.1 GCA_903847465.1 uncultured Candidatus Peregrinibacteria bacterium | reverse complement strand
ATTAGCCTAATGAAAAAACACCACGCCGACATTGTGAAAATCGCCACCTTTGCCAACGATATGACCGACAGTTTAAGGATGCTCCACCTCTTGAGCAAAATTTCTCCAAAACAAAAAGCCATCCTTATCTGCATGGGAAGGAAAGGGCGGATCACTCGAACTGCTGGACATTTATTCGGCAATTACTTAATGTATGCACCGCTAAGTTTACGCGAAAAAACAGCAGACGGACAAATCACAGCCAAAGAATTAAAAGAAATTCAGACTCTAATACCTAAATTATGTCGCTAAAAATCGGAATCGTAGGCCTTCCAAACGTCGGAAAATCGACCATTTTCAACGCTTTAACGAGGACAAAAGCTGCCGCTGCAGCAAACTATCCTTTCTGCACCATTGACCCAAATATTGGCATTGTACAGGTCCCAGATCATCGTTTGTACGAACTGGCAAAGGTTACCAGTTCCGCAAAAGTGATTCCTGCCGCTATTGAATTTGTGGATATCGCTGGGCTTGTGAAGGGCGCGAGTGAAGGAGAAGGTTTGGGAAATAAATTCTTGGCACACATTCGTGAATGTAGTGCGATCGCTCACGTTGTGCGCATATTTGACGATACAAATGTGATTCATGTGCATGGAAATATTGATCCAAAATTCGATCGTGAAGTTATCGAATCTGAACTCATTCTTGCTGATCTCCAGACTCTCGAAAATCGTTTAGGGAAAGCGGAAAAAGAGGCTAAGGCAGGGGACAAAGACAAGAAGGCTTATGTGGAATTGTTACACAAAATATTACCAAAATTGAAAGAAGGAGTTATTGCCTATGAAATTGATCTTTCTGATGATGAAAAAGAAATGATCAGAGATTTACATTTGCTTACCATGAAGCCATATTTATATATTTTGAATGTTCACGAAAACGAAGTTGGGAAGATTGATAAACAGAAATATGCCACACTTTTGGGCATTAAAGATCCAGAGAAAATAATCCCAATTTGTGCGACTATAGAGGAAGAACTTGGGAGTTTTCAGGAAGATGAAGCCAAAGAATATTTGAAAGAATTAGGCATAGAAGAATCGGGCCTAAATAGCCTCATTAAAGTTGCTTACAAAACTTTGGGACTTCAGACTTATTTTACGACAGGCCCAGATGAAAGCCGCGCTTGGACCATCAATATAGGTGATCGTGCTCCTCAAGCAGCCGGAGTAATTCATACCGATTTTGAAAAAGGATTTATCAAAGCCGAGGTGTTCAATTGGCAAGATTTTGTGAAGGCTGGAAGTGAAGTAAAAGCCAAAGAACAAGGCTTTATGAGAATCGAAGGCAAAGAATACGTCGTCAAAGACGGAGATGTTATGCATTTCAAATTTGCCAATTAATTAGCCAGACTTTTTAGAAGTTCGAGGTTTGTTTTTTCTCTGACCTTAAATTCAAGCAGGCTTTCATTTCCTCCCATTATCGAAAATTTTAAACGGACATTAGAATATTCATCGGTTGATAAATTGGCTCTTTTTGCTTCCACGACACCATCTTTAAAGATTTTCCATAAGGTATTTGAAGGGTTTTCGGTAAAGACAACGGTTGAATGAATCGCTTCACCATCTTTGCCCAAAAAGAATAAACGTAGATTGGTAACTCTCAAGAGATAGGTCACTTTAGTTTGCTCGCCATAAGACCCGTTTGAACTTGAAATTAATTCGGTATTTTCTTGTTCAAATAAAACCTTTTCGCCAGCCTGTAACGTATCAGGTCGCCACATCCTACTTTTTCTCGTAAAAATTTTGTAGAGAATAAAAGAACAGAATGCGACTACTAAAACAATTGATATCGTAGATCCAACGATAGATTTATTATCAAAATTCAACACGACCAAAAACAGCAACAAGAGCAGAAATAAAATCACCAGAACAATCGATAAAACATTTCGAAATTTATGCATAATCTATTTGAATTTTTTCATGCTGAAATAACTAAAGGATAAATATCCGACAGTTATTGCTGATAAAACAGCTGTAAATCCTATACTCAAGTGAAAATTGAAGTATTCCATTTCAAAGAATAAAACTACCAATGCTGATATAGCAATGATGGAAGAGATAACCCAAAGTTTAGCTTTTGTTCTGGCGAGAGGGAAATAGCGATTTATTACCGTGGTTAAATAAAGCAGAGTAAATATCATTACGCAGAATCCTGAAAACAATAACACGTCAGTTAATAAATCGTTTTGTTGATGAAATGCTCCTAGTAAATATTGCAATATTGTTGAGTGAACAGCCCAAGCGCCTATCGCTAATACGGAAATGGCATAAACCAACCATGTTCCTTTATTTGAAACTCTATAAATAGAATAAACTTCCTTGAACTGTTCCAATTCCTCAAAAATCTTACTTAGATCTTCAATGTCGGCAACTAAGGCACGCACTTTCAAGTGTCCGTTCTCTGAATTATTCGATGTCCAAGCATGGATAACTTCCAGATCCAAGACATGTCTGTAAAAAACTTCCGAGATATCTTTTAATAATCCAAAACGGTTTTTTGCCGATATTCTTAATTCAACTTCGATGCCTTGTTTCTTTTTATTTTCCAGCGCAATGCTAAATCTTCTATCGATAGTCTTTAGGGCTTTCAACACATTCACGGCTTTGATTTCTCCGCTACCAATAGCCACAAAAAGGTTGTCTAATGTTTCGAAATTTATATTAAAAGTTCTGTCCAAAGCATTACTTATTTTTTTAAAAGGAATGTCCCGTAATAAGCCTACTCCAGCAATATCAAATTCTTTTTGTAGCAGTTTTCGCCCATCATCCAGTTTTGTTTGGCGGCTTATCTTTCTCAAATGAGCCAAGATTCTAGTTTTAGCTGTATTTGTTTTGACGAAAGACAACCAATATATTTCCGGAGCGGCACTTGTGTCTGTGATCACATTTACCACATCGCCAGTCTTGAGAGTTGTAATGATAGGGAATGGATTACCATTAATTTCCGCCTTCACCGCATGATTCCCGACATCACTATGAATCGCATAGGCAAAATCAATTACGCTGGCCTCTTTTGGTAGATCAACAGTACGGCCTTTTGGGGTGAATACGAAAATTCTGTCCTGCAAAATATCAATTTTTAAATCTTCCAGAAAATCTCCATGCGTTTTCTTTTCTTTCTCGATTTCCATAATATTATTGAGCCAAGAAGATTGTTTTTCATCCAATGCTAAACATTTTTTGCCAAAGAAACATGCGGCAATTCCATATTCGGATTGGAGGCTCATTTCTTCCGTTTGAATCTGCATTTCGGTTTCTATTCCACCTATTCCAAAAACGATAGTATGCAAACTTTGATATCCATTGATTTTTGGATTGGCGATATAGTCTTCAAAACTATTGGTTTTTGGGGTGAATAAACTGTGAATAATCCCAAGCATGTGATAGCACTTGGAGACATCCGAAACCAATATTTTTATAGAAACACGATCTCTGATATCGTCGATGGTTCGGCCAAGAGAACAAATGCGTTTGTATGCTCTATAAAGCCCTTTCTCGCGGAGAGAAAGCTCGGCGGTAACTTTGTTTTTGCTGAGAGCCTTCTTGATTGTTTCAATGATTTTTTTAGCTGATTCACTATGGCGTTCATTACTGCCTTGAACCTTCTCTCTCAATCTTTCATATTCCGTAGGGAACAGATGTTTGAAGGAAAGATCTTCGAGTTCGGTTTTTATGAGATTTATGCCCAGCAAATTGGCAATTGGTACGAAAATTTCCATTGTTTCTGTTGCGATTCTGACGCGTTTTTCAGGTTTCAGCACGTATTGCAAAGTCCTCATATTGTGCAGACGATCAGCCAGTTTTATCAGAATTACTCTTGGATCTTTTGCCGAATGCAAAAACATTTTTTTGAGAGATTCAACTTCTCTCTCCGGCATATTGTACTGGTAGTGTACTTTGGACAATTTCGTTATTCCATCAACCAAAAATGCCACTTCATCACCAAATTGCTGCTTGATTTCCAATAAATCATATTTTGTATCTTCCGGAACATCATGGAGGAGCGCACTAATCAAGACGTCCTGATCTGCATGAAGTGAAACGAGTATTTGCATCGCCGCAACAGGGTGGATTAGGTAAGGAGTTGTTCCATCTTTGCGAAATTGCCCAAGGTGCGCTTTTTCCGCAAACTCAAAGGCTTTTATAAACAAAGCTTTATCAAATTTAGGCAGGTATGACTGAATATCCTTAACAATCGTATGAAGATCGAAGAACTT
>CAINDQ010000068.1 GCA_903847465.1 uncultured Candidatus Peregrinibacteria bacterium | reverse complement strand
GGTTATGCAGAAAGCTTTCCAATTGTGGATTACAATAAATATAAAGAAATATTCAAAGAGACGCTCGCTCGTGCTTATGCGGATGGTGGTGGTATGAAAAGTAATTTAGTTGATGCACAGGATAAAATTAATGCAATGTTGCCAAAGGATGGTTTTGTAAATGAGAAGAAAGTGTTGACCGCTGAGGAGGAAAAGGCAAAACAGGATAAGCAAAAGGCTGATGCCGCTGCTGCTGCCAAGAAGTAATATTGTGCAAAAACTATGTTTTATAAAATCTTACTGCAAAAGCTTAGAAGAGGACTTTGTTCTCTTAAGTTGATTGATTTGAGTAGAGGATTTTTCTATCTGTTTATTGGGCTTTTACCTTTTCAGATAAAGACTTTGTTTTTTTCTGGTGGTGCTTTTTACGGATCGGGATTCTTTAATCCTTATTTAAGTTTTTTTCTTTATTTGGGTGATGTTTGTTTGATTTTATCGCTGTTATTGTTTGGGATTTATTTTGTTTTAGAAAAGACTGACAAAGAAAAAACCTTTGAAATAAGCGATTTGTGGTTGCTTGTGTTTGTCGGAATGTTTTTGGTGTTTTATTTTTCTTCATTGATAGTTTCTGTAAATAAAGTTAATACATTTTTTTATTTGTTAAGATTTTTCGAGTTTTTCATTGTTTATTTATTGGTTTCGCATGATTTTGTAAAAATAAAGAAGTTGATTTATGTATTTATTGGGTCAGTGACCATAGCGGCATTGATTGGAATACTTCAGTATATATTTCAGCATTCACTTGGTCTGACTTTTTTAGGTGAGCCTATTATTTCTTCAGAAACTGTTGGTGTTGCCAAAGTGGCTTTCATGGATTATTCCGTATTGCGATCTTATGGAACTTTTTCTCATCCAAATGTTTTCGCTGGGTATCTCTTGTTTGCGATATTCTTTTGTATTTATTATTGGAAAACTGAAAAGCAAATCTTTACTTGTTTGTTGGTAATTTTGGGGGCTGCGTTGATTTTGACTTTTTCTCGAAGTGCTTTTTTGGCTCTTTTTGTGTCGCTTGTTTTGTATTATTCTCTAGCGAAAATAAGGCTGTCATGGAAATATTTGATAGGAATTCTTTTTGTCGTTGGTTTGTTTATTGTTTTATTTAATTTGTCACCTGTTTTAATATCCAGATTTTTGATAGGGGATGCAAATAGTTTGAATGAAAGAGGGCTTTTTTATGATATTGGGAAAAAGATGTTTTTGGATAATTGGTTTGGGATTGGGGCGGGGAATTTTACACAGGCAATGCAGACTTATGTAGATGTTAAAATTTTACCTTGGCAATTTCAGCCTGTGCATAATATTTTTGTACTTGTATTAAATGAGATTGGGATTTGGGGATTTGCTGCTTTTTCTGGATTATTTATTTATATAGGATTTTATTTATTAAAATTAATGAAAAAAGAGAATATAGATAAAAGATTTGTGGCGATCCTATTGGCCTTATTGCTGGCCATTGTTGTGATTGGGCTCTTTGATCACTATTTCATCTCATTGTATCAAGGACAGGCCTTATTTTGGCTTTATTTAGGTTTGATTAGCTATGTTGGATTGAACAAGAAAGAATTAGCTTAGTTTCTTTATTTCTTTCTTCAATTTATCCAGTTGTAGGTTTCCTGTGCCGCCTTGGTGTTTAGATTCTTTGAGCATTGCTGCGATTTCTTTTTTGTCGATTTTAATCTTGTCCAAATTTGCGCCAACTTTTACATAAGCATCGCGGAAAGAGATCCCTTGTTTTTTTACCATCTCGAAAGCTTTGTGTGCGGCAAAAAGTTCAGGAGTCATGTTGTTCAGTAATTTGTCTTCATTTGGAGTAATGTTTTTAATCACGACAGCCATAGCGTTTAAGGACATTTGTGTGTAGCGTAAGCCAAGGAATAGTGGTCGTTTAATTTCTTGTCCGTCTCTGTGATATCCGGAAATTTTGTTTAAATAATTCATGATCATTTCGCTTCTGCAGGCTACTACGGTTGCCGTGCGACCTCTAACTAGTTCGCAAACATCGAGATTTTTTTTCTGAGGCATGATGGATGAACCGGTAGAAATATTGTCTGGAACATGGAAGAAATTAAATTCTTGAGTGGTGAAAAACAACAAGTCACAAGCTAGTTTGTTGAGTGTTAGCATTATTTCAACACAAGCTTCCAAAGTCATCCCGGCAATTCTGCCACGAGAATTGTGACAATAAATTACGTTGTTTTGAGTTCTTTTAAATCCAAGGTCTTTGGAAAGTTTATCTCTGTCGAACGCGAATGGTGAACCGAATCCAGCGCCACTTCCGAGAGGATTTTGATCAACTAAAACATCGGAGATGGAAGTCAAAATTTTGATGTCGTCTAATAAGTTTTCAGCGAAAGCGCCATACCATGTTCCAAGGCTTGTAGGCATCGCTTTTTGCATGTGGGTATAGCCGGGCATTGGGATAAATTCGTATTTTTTGGCGGTGTCGACTAGGTCATTGGCAAGTTTAAGTGCAGATTTTTTAAGCTCTTTTAGTTTTGCTTTCATGAATAACCTTTCAGTAACTAAAATCTGGTCATTTCTTGAACGAGCGGTGTGAATTTTTTTGCCTATTTCTCCGTAATTTTCAGTGAGGTAATTTTCTATTTTGGTGTGACAATCTTCGTCTTCCACTGTCAGAATAAATTTTCCTTGTTTATAAAGTCTCATAATGTCGTCGAGTCCTTTTTTTAAATTTGCCAATTCTTTATCGCTCAAAATGCCATGTCTGTTTAGCATTTTCCCATAACCAAGAGAGCCTTCTACATCATAAGGAACTAGTTCCTGATCTCGGAGAATATCTTCACCAGCATTGTATTCTTCCACTACTGGATCAATACTGACTGTATTATCTTTATACCAAAGTTTTCTTTTGATAGGTTTTTTTGCAGTGGCCATATATTTTCAATTTATTTAAATAATTTCATGGTTTTATAGCCGTTGGTTGTGGCTATATTCGTTAGCTTGTAGATGTCATATAAACGGCAGGCACTTGCTAAAGTTAATAGATCGTCAAATAAATCTCCATTGTTTTCTGGAACAAAAATATCAGAAATATTGTCTGTGCCGATGGAGACATTTACTCCTGCATCTAGCATTTCGTCGACTTGAGCAATACAGTTATGAATAGGAGCCATTTTTGTTTTCAATTGTTTCATGCTGACAGCTGCTTTTGGGCAAACTGTTACATTCGTGCCTGTGTCGAACATTTTTTTGTAAATTCTTTGACGGTCATTTTCTGGCTGACAAGCTACTGAAATAGAGTGGACAAGAGTTACTCTGTTTTGCATGTTGTTTTCAACTATTTTATCAAGGAACCATTCAGAATCTTTCTCGTCAGGATTATTCTCTTGATCAATGTGAACATCGATGTCTTTGCCTAAATTTTTGGCTACAGCAAATAGAAAATCGGCATGTTTTCTATCTCCATTAGCCATTTTTCTGTCTCTAGATGGTAGGCCTCCGACGACATCGCAAATTTCACATGCTTTTTCAAAAAGATCAGTTTTGTTTTTATCGAATCCGGTTAATTCTTCGTTCAAAAATCCTTCTAGGGGATGTGCTACCAATTGTAAAATAAATTTTCCTTTATATCTTTCTCTGATTTTTGCAGCTGTATTTACTACCAGCATTCCGACAACGCTGTCAGCGTCAACATGTGTTCTGCAAGCCACGATTCCTTGTTTCAAAAAATTCTCAATACAATAGACGAATCTTTCTGTTAAAGATTCTTCGGTGTGTTTTTTCTTGATATCGCGATTCAGTACCCATTTTTCTTCCATCAAAGCGGAAGCTTGTTTCCAGATGTCTGGAGTGAGAGTGTAAGCACGATCCAAATGGGCATGACAATTGGCCATTCCCTTTGTCTTTTTTACTTCTTCAAAGAAAAGATCTTTAAAAGGAAATTGAATTGGCATTTTATTCTAAAAAGTTAATAAATATTTTGCTTATTTTAGCAGACTTTTATATCCGTTCAAGAAATTTTTTATGTCCATTGGGCTTTTGCCTTCTAGCTGTATTTTTTTCGGGATTAAGCTACCTTTTTTTGTGCCTATTTTTATAATATTGTTCTCTAGAGCGATTTTGCCGGGAGGGAGATCGTCTTTGGAAATTTCTGCTTCAAGAATTTTTATCTTTTTCCCTGAGAGTTCGGTGTATACATTAGGCCATGGAGTATAGGCTCTGATCATGTTTTTAATTTCTTCGGCGGTTTTATTCCAATTAATCTTGCCATCTTCTTTTTCGATTTTTCGGCAATAAGTGGCTTTTTGATTATTTTGAGGAAGAGGGGAAAGAATTCCTTTTACAATATCGCTTAGCACGAGCGGAAGAATAACGCTGCTG
Organism: uncultured Candidatus Peregrinibacteria bacterium; assembly: GCA_903847465.1. Taxonomy (GTDB): domain Bacteria; phylum Patescibacteriota; class Gracilibacteria; order UBA1369; family LOWO2-01-FULL-3; genus CAINDQ01. The sequence continues at coordinate 3,159 of CAINDQ010000068.1, read as the reverse complement.
GTTACGGCTAATTTTGAGAATAAAGTGGTCGTTGTGTCCTCATTTTCAATTGGTACACGTTTTATGAGGAAAATATCTCCTTCATCCATTCCTTTGGAAATTTTCATGATGGAAATGCCAGTTTCTTTATCTCCATTCAGTAAGCATTCTTGAATAGGGGAGGCACCACGATATTTTGGGAGTAAAGAGGCGTGGACATTTATTACTCCATATTTTGGCATATTTAAGATTTTTTCGGTCAAAATCATGCCGTAGGCGATTACTATAAAGAAATCAGCTTTTATATCTTTCAAAGCTTCTTCTAGCTCTTTCTTGGTTCTTGGTTGAATAATTGGCAATTTTAACTCTAAGGCGGCTTTTTTTACATCTGGGAAAGTCATTTCCTGCTTTCGGCCGACTGCTTTGTCTGGTTGAGTGACAACGCTCAAGATTTCGATCCCTTTGACTTGTGCAAGTATTTTTAGGCTTGGGACTGCGAATTCCGGCGTGCCAAAGAAAACTATTCTCATCTGAAATTAACTTAAATTTGAACTTTTTATTATTTAAGCAGGTTCTGGTGAAAAATGCCGACCTTTCCACTTGCCAAATTCAAAGAATCCGCTATAATATACTCTTTAAAAATTATGAAAGGGTATGCAAGCATTGTACGAAGAAGCAAAAAAACTGATTGATAGAGCGAAAAATATACTTATTATTTCGCACAAAAAACCTGACGCTGATACGTTGGGTGCTGCGATCTGTATGCGTATTTGGCTGAAAGATACGGGAAAAGAAGTGGTTTTGGCTTGTATAGATAAGCCATCTTCAACCTTTAATTTTCTTCCTTATTTGGATGAGTTTGTGGATGAATTTGATCTAAAGAAATTTGATTTGGTGATTGTGATGGATGCTGGGGCAAATTACATGACCGGTTTTCATACAAAATATGAAAATTTATTTAAATCTAGGGTTCCGGTTTTGAATATTGATCATCATGCTTCGAATGATAAATATGGCACAATTAATGTGGTTGAGCCGGAAGCTGCTTCGACTACGGTTATTCTTTATAAGATGTTGAATTTTTGGGAAGTAGATATAACCAACAAAATGGCGACTTGTTTGTTGTCTGGAGTTTATGGTGATACAGGAGGTTTTATGCATTCCAATACAAGTGGAGCTGTCTTTGAAATTGCGGCTGATTTGATGAATAGAGGAGCTCATGTTTCCACAGTTAGCAAGAATTTGTTTGGGAGTAAATCGATTTCGACCCTGAGACTTTGGGGGAGAGTTTTGGAAAATGCTTACGTGACTAGTGATAATATTGTGATGTCTGTGATCAAGGAAGATGATTATAAAGAGGTTAAAGCGAAGCCAGAAGATTTGAGTGGAGTGGTTGATTATTTGAATATGGTGCCGGAAATAAAATTTGCGGTATTGATTAATGATGACAGGAAAGGTCATATTAAAGGATCTTTTAGAACAAAAAATGATGACGTTGATCTTTCAAATGTTGCCGCTCAATATGGTGGCGGCGGACATCCAAAAGCTTCAGGATTTTCTATTCAAGGAAAATTGCAGGAAGAAGTGAGTTATAAAATTGTCATGAATGACAATGTGGAAAAATCTTTAGACTTCTTTGGTGAGTAGATTTTGCTTGATGTTTTCAGGAGATGAGTTTAATTTGGTGTTTGTGGTTTTACTGTGTAAAAAATCTTACCTTGGGTAATTTTTTGAGAAAGTTTCTGGCGACAATTTTCATGATGACGTTCATTGTTGTTTTTATAGTTGTTACTTTTATTTGGGGTATATATAGTACTTTTTTTAATGCTGATTTTTACAAAGGAAGTTTTACTGATTCTGTTTATAATCTTTTGGTTTATGATGGGCAAAGATATATTGAATTTCAGCCTATTGCCGAGATAAAAAAGAGTGATTTTACTTCGATGATGCAGACGATCATTTCGAAAGAAGATTTGAAGGTGATGGTGAGTGATGTGGTATCTCAGGTGCAGATTCTCAAAGTGGATGATCAGGGCTTTCTTGAGCTGAAAATACCAATGAAATGGCTCAGTAAAAAGACAACACTTTTTTCTGAAGTAATGTCTAATTATCTGTATGGAAATTTGCCAAAATGTACCCCCGATCAGCAGGATTATTTGAGAGAGTTTGAGTGTGTGCCAGACACGCTTCCAAGGGCAGATTTTGATTCTGCTTTGAAGCTCGCATTAGATCGAAAATTGATATCTGATTTTCCGGACGAATTTAATCTTAAATTTCAAGTGCCGGAACAATTTCAAGGTAAAGATTTGAGAGTGTTTTTTAATGATCTATCTGCAAAAATATTTTTAGTTTGTGTAATGGTTTTGACAATTTTATTAATACTGATTGGGTTGATGGTTTTTAGACCATTTGTAAAAGTTTTGAGATGGGAATTGCGTACGATATTTTTAGCTTCTTTTCTGTCGTTATTAACGGCAATGGCTTTGAATATATTGATTCCGATAATATTTGATAAATTACTTTCTATTTCTTCCGCAGCATCTATTAATTATAACGCCTGGCTTTCTGTATACATATTGATAGTCGGGTCTTTTACTAATAATTTATTAAAATTGCTTATCCCAATAATACTTGGAAGTTTGGTATTGTGGATTACTGTTATGATTTACGATAAGCGTAATTCTCCAAAAAATGGAAGTACAAAAATTGATAGAGAGTATCAAGAATTGCACTAAATGTGGACTCTGTAAGGGGCGTAAAAATGCGGTGCCAGGAGAAGGATCTTATGAGGCAAAGATTATGTTTATTGGTGAAGGGCCAGGTGCGGCCGAGGATTTGCAAGGAAAACCTTTTGTTGGCGCAGCAGGAAAACTTTTGACTGCTCTTATTGAAAGTATTGGGTTGACGCGAGAAGAAGTTTTTATTGCAAACGTGGTGAAGTGTAGGCCCCCTAATAATCGTGATCCCGAACCTGCCGAAATTAAGGCCTGTTGGCCTTATTTAGAGGCGCAGATAAAGATTATCAAGCCTATTCTTATTGTAACGCTGGGGAGACATTCGATGGGAAGATTTCTAGATGGACTCAAAATTTCTGAAGTTCATGGTATGCCTAAAAGAGCAAATGGAATCTGGCAACCTAGGCAAGTTTATTTACCCCTTTATCATCCGGCCGCGGCGTTG
>CAINDQ010000067.1 GCA_903847465.1 uncultured Candidatus Peregrinibacteria bacterium | reverse complement strand
TTTTAAATTTTTTGGATTTTCTCCTTTTTTTAGTGATTCGCTAATTTTGGCTATTTCTTCGAGAGAAATGTCTGTGGCTAATTCAAAATAATTCATAATTAAATGATCTGGAATAGACATGGTTTTGCCGTACATGTCTGTTGGACTTTCAGTAACTCCGATATAATTGTTCAGACTTTTTCCCATTTTATCTTTGCCGTCTGTGCCGACAAGAAGAGGAACTGTGAGAACAGATTGAGGTTCTTGGCCGTACGCTTTTTGAATGGTTCTTCCGGCAAGAAGATTGAAAGTTTGATCAGTGCCGCCAAGTTCTAAATCGGCCTTTAGAGCAACTGAATCGTAGCCTTGCATCAATGGATATAAGAATTCGTGCATATAAATTGGCTGATCCTGTTCGATTCTTTTCTGATACATGTCACGTTCTAGCATTTGGTGAACAGTGAATGTCTGGGCAAGCTGGATTACTTCTGCGAGAGTTAATTTCTTCAACCAGTCAGCATTCCAAACTACTTCTACATTTTTGGTGTCCAAAATTTTACCAACTTGTTCAATATATTTTTTAGCATTTTTTTCGAGTTCTGCCTGAGTTTTTGGTTTTCTGGCATTTAATTTATCACTTGGATCCCCTATTTGACCTGTGAAATTCCCAAATAACAAGCAAATGTGATGACCGGCTTTTTGAAATTCACGAAGTTTTTTTATCACAACCATATGGCCGAGATGCAAATCTGCGCCAGATGGATCGATTCCAAGTTTTACTCTGAGCTTTTTTCCTGAGGCTAATTTCTTTTCCAACTCTTCGCGAACGATCACGTCCACGACGCCTCTTCCAAGTAATGTTTTAGTGTCTATTTTCATTATGTTTTGATTAGTTTTATTCGGTTAACAAGGTATCAAATGCGCTTGAAAAAGGCAAATTGGCTAATGTTCGAAAATTACATTTGACAAAACTAACAAAGCGTTATACACTCGTCCCCATTGATTTTTTACCAGTTACGGAGAAGCCTATGCTAGATGAGAATCTATATCAAATAGGGTTCACGAAAAAAGAAGCCAAGGCTTACTTAGAACTTTCTAGAATAGGATCTCAGGCGGTTTCAGTTATTGCCAAAAGAATCGGATTAAACAGGACGACAACTTATTCCATTTTAAAATCTTTAGTGCAGAAAGGAGTCATTTCTTCTAATCGAAAAGAAGGACTCACTTATTTTTCGGCAAATGATCCGAATTGTTTGGTTGGATATATGGATCGGAAATGCAGAACTTTTGATTATTACAAAACTGAGCTTTCTTCTTTGATTCCAAAATTTAGAGATTTGCGGGGAGAATATAGTTTTTCTCCGCCACTGGTGAGCTATTTTGAAGGAATAGAAGGGGTGAAGCATGTGATGTACGACGCCTTGAATGCGAAAGCGGAATTCTGGTCGTTTCTGGCCATTCACAAGTTTCTGGATTATGGAATGAGGGAGTTCCTTATCCAGTATAAGGACTCCCGAATTATAAATAAGAAAGTGAAATTGCGTGCTATTGCTCCCGACACCAAAGAGGTTCGGGATTTTTTTAATGAGAACTATAAAACTTTTCCAGAGATGACGGATATTTTGTTTATCAGTGACGCCCAAATGGGTAAAAAATTCAACAATCAGATTAATATTTATGAGGATAAAATTGCAATTTTGCATTTGGAAAAGGGTGAAGAATACGGCGTGATTATTGCGAGTAAGGAGATTGCGGCGATGCAAAGAGCAATTTTCGAATTGGCGTGGACTGGTTGTAAGCTAGGCATTTAATTGAAAGTCTGTATAATAGTGGCCATGAAGAAATTTACAGGTTCAAAATATAAGTTTGCAGGAGAAAGATTGGATAAATTTTTAGCGATTGAATTTCCGGATCTTTCTCGTTCGAAGCTTCAAAAGTTAATAAAAAGCGGAGATATTTTGGTAAATGGTGAGTCTTCGAAGTCGGCATATACGTTAACGAATCTTGATACCGTTGTGGTTGGAAGTACGGAAGATAAAGTGGTCACTTTGAAGGCTGAGAAACTTGATTTGCCTATTTTGTATGAGGATAAGAGCGTTTTGGTTGTGAATAAGCCTTATGGAATGGTGGTGCATCCTGTAAAAGATGGTCAGTACTTGAGCGGAACTGTTGTGAATGCTGTGCTAAATAAAATTAATAAAAAAGAGTTTGAAGGTTTGCGTCCTGGGATTGTGCACAGAATTGATAAAGATACGAGTGGTGCTTTGATTGTTGCCAAGACCAAAAAGGCACAGGAAAAAATAATTGCTCAATTCAAGGAAAGAAAAATTCAGAAGTACTATATTGCTTTAGTGAATGGCATTTTGAAGCATCCTGAGGGTGTTGTTGAGGCTGCGATTGGAAGAGCTGGTGTAGATCGAAAGAAAATGCGTGTGACCGCTGACGATGAAGGCAAATTGGCAGTGAGTGTTTATAAAGTTTTGGAAACTTTTAAACTGGAAAGAGGCAGGTATCTTTGTAGTTTGTTGCGTGTGCAGATAAAAACCGGGCGTACACATCAGATTCGTGTGCATATGACGGCTTTGGGGCACTCGATTGTGGGAGATAGTGTTTATGGAAATTATAAAACCAATCAATTCTTCAAAAAGAAATATGGATTAGAGCGTCAATTCTTGCACGCTCATGAAGTTGGATTTCAGTCTCCGGAAAAGGATAAAGAAGTTTTTGTTACGGCAAAACTGCCAGAAGATCTGGAGAACGTTCTAAATCAGATGAGAAAAGATTAAACTAAGCTTTCTTTACTGCTTTCTTTGCTGTCATCTTTGTGGCTGGTTTAGCAGCTTTTTTCTTGGCAGCAACTTTAGCGACTTTTTTTAATCTATTAACTTTCTTTTCAGCTTTTGTAGGTGGTACTACTTTTACAGCAACTTTCTTTTCTGGTCTTGTTCCACCAGAAACTTTGATTTCTGTAATTTCGATTAAGCTTAAGTCTTGTCTATGACCG